>JAFSTS010000136.1 GCA_017445685.1 Clostridia bacterium
CTGATTATCATTATCTGCGCGGCTTTCTTGCCGTTTATCTTGGCAACGGGTTTTGTCTTTGTGCCGGAGGAATCCTCGATAGCGTCACGGTGAATGTCGAGAATGACCTGAATGGACGGATGTTTTTTCAGATATTCGTCTATTGCAGCTCCCGAACGGTCATAGGCGCCGTTGTAGGTTTTGTCATATATCTGAGTGTCGTGGATAACCTTGAAGCCCGCCTTTTGAAGCTGCGCAACGATCTCGTCGCCTACCCTGACGATATTTCTCGATTTGTCCTCTGTCCTTGAAGTAAAGCCGACCGCGTAAAAATCACGGTCAAGCGTCTGAAAGCTTTCTGTAGTATGGGTGTGAAAAACGAGAATAGAAGGCTCGTCTGACGATTTGTCGATTTTCAGATCAGGCTTTTCGGAAAGCACAGCTTCAATGTCAAGTCCTTTATCAGAAGCGTTTCGGACAAGAATATTCCCGTATGAATCGGTTGCGCTTGATTTTCCGTAAAGATGCTCCACGACAGCACCGTCTTTTTTGTCGTTTGGCGCGTTCTTTTCGGCTTGTTCGATAAGCTTTTTTATGTCGTCGGGAACATAGGCGAGATCAGTCTGTGAAGAAACGATTTTTTCTTCGTTTTTTTCGCCGGATTTTGTAAGCTTTGCGCTTGCTTTTTCGATTGTGCTTTTTACAGAGGAGTCGAGATCAATGCTCGGAAGAACGGAGCTTACGCAGATTTTTGCAAGGTTTTCCGACCCGGTGACAAATCCTGCCGACAAAATCAGTGCCGTGACCATGCAGAACATTTTGCCAAACGACAGACCTCGTTTTCTGTTTGTTTTCATTTGCGCCACCTCCGTAATACGATAATATATATGATCGTTTGCGGAAGATTATGTGACGAGCGAAAAGATGTCTTCGCATTTCATGTCGGGCTGAAGCGCGTGGTTTATCGCCATTGCAACAAGTTTTGCCGCCCTTTCGACAAGCAGGTCTATCTGGCTTGGTGTGACGATGGTTTGTTCGCAGCTTTTGTTTGATGAAGAAAACGAAAAATCTCCGTCTTTGCCGACGATATCCTTTGCAAGAGTCTGAGCGTCAACGACAGTCGGAACGCCGATACTTATCACTTCTGCGCCGAGCAGTTGTTTGTCGATTCCTTTTCGAGCGTTTCCGACTCCGGAGCCGGGAGATATGCCTGAATTTGAGATCTGCACAGTATTTCCCAGACGGGAAAGACTCCTTGCTGCAAGAGCGTCGACTGTGATTACGGCGGACGGTTTGATATGCCTTGCGATAGAGCAGAGTATTTCGCACGATTCAATGCCTGTTTTTCCAAGCACCCCAGGAACGACAGCCGCAACGGGACGCATTTTTTCAAAGCCGATATCCTTTGCAAGCTCGCTTGAAATGTGGCGCGTGGCAAGCAGAAAGTCCATACATCTCGGACCGAGCGCGTCGGGAGTGATTTCCTCGTTTCCAAGCCCTGCGACAAGCACAAGTCCGTCCTTGGGCAGCAGCGAGGAAATTTCATCGGAAATCACATCAAGCCTGCCGTCGAAAAGCTCTGCGTTTTGCGCGAAAGGCTCAACCTGCGCCGTGATATATGTGCCCAAAGGCTTTGATAAGGATTTCGACTGTTCGTCGTTTTCAACTTTGATTCTCGTTATCTCAACGCCGCAGCGTGATATTTTTTCTTCCTGCACGGCTGATTTATTATCTTCTCTGAGAATTTCGTTGCATTCAATTGCAAGGTCTGTACGGTAGTTCATGCTGCCTCCAAAAAATATCAATAGGAAACCTTTAAATATTCGTCGTGTTCATATCAAGGCAAGATCATGCACGGGAATTTTTAGAGGCGACCAATAGTATTATTGCAAAAAAAATACAAATTAAATCATTTTTTTTTGATAATCTATTGCAATTGAAGGAAATTTGTGTTATTATAATTGACCGTATAGATGTTTTTAAGGAGGTGTAATCGCATGGCAAACATTAAATCTGCTAAAAAGCGCGTTAAAGTTTCCAGAATCAGAAATGAACGCAACAAAGCAAGAAACAGCGCATTGAAAACTGCTATCAAAAAGGCTAACGCCGCAATCGAAAGCAACGCTGCCGACAAAGAAGTTCTTGTCAAAGCCGCAGTTAAGAAAATCGACCAGGCAGCCGCAAAAGGTCTTATCCACAAGAATAATGCCGCGAGAAAGGTTTCTGCTCTTTCTACAAAGCTCAAAGGTTAAAAAACGGTGCTTCGAGCACCGTTTTTTTGTATCATAAACAATGTCGGGGCGGATATCATCCGCCCGATTAAGTCAGATGATATCAACGGCTCGCGCACTACAGCGAAAGGTCAGATAAACACCGGCACGGCATGCCTGCGAGTGCTGCCCGGCGGGCGTTATAAATCTTTTAATTTAATAGGAAACTGCTCGTTTCCTATTAAATTAAATAACGACTCTCTTGTGTAAAGGGAGCCGTTATTATATCAAAAAGTGTAAACTATGTGCTCGTACAATCTGTAAACCATGTTACCATAC
>JAFSTS010000137.1 GCA_017445685.1 Clostridia bacterium
CCTCGTCCTTGAGTATCTTCTGTGCTGTTCTCAGCTCTTTCTTAAATTCCTCGCCCTGAAGGTCAAAATTGAGGTGACGGAACGCCTCTTTAAGGGACTTGGTGATATGGTCGCTCAGGGATTTGTCGATAACAGGCATGAACAGGGCGTTGAAAGCCGCTTTGAAATCCCAATATATCTCTTCAATCTCCTGGTCGATGGTCGCGACAAATGAACATTCGAGCTTTTTGTCGGAAGGCTCATCGGAATGCCAGACAAAATATGACTCGATATCAATGTCATATTTTTCACCGCCTTGAGCCTTTTCGGTAAGCAGTATACTGTTGCGGAACGGATCCATGCCCTGATACGGCACTCCGTTTATATTGACAAGAGAGTCGCCGCCGAAATATATGTTGAGGGTTACCTTGCCGCCCTTGAAACGCTCCGGCAGAGTGACGGAGTTCTTAAAAAATGCGCTGAGACCGTTGCCGCCCCATTTATCGCCGACGTTAAGTTCCTTCCAGCCGTCGTAAAGATATTCGTACTCTCCGATCTCTTTATAAATACACTCGCGCATTTTCCATGGAGCCATAAATTCAACATCGGTATAGATGCGCTTTTTCAGCTCTTTAAGCTTTGTTTTGGCAAGATCATTAAACGAAAATATACCGCGTTGCTTTCCTTTTGTTGCGTCACGCCAGTCGTCAACATGAAATTCCATGGCGTCGATCGAGGAAATAGCTTGGAGTTCTTTTTCTGTCATTTTACTTTATCCTTTCGCTTGTTTTATTTAAGCTCCGCAAGATCGTACGGAGTGCGCTGATAGACGAAATAATTGAGCCAGTTTGAAAACAGCAGATTTGCCGTTTCACGCCATCTCATGACGGGCTTCTCGGCAGGGTCGTCATTGAGAAAATAGTTGCAGGGTATTTTTATGTCAAGCCCGTTGTTCTTATCTCTAAAATACTCCCTGGCAAGCGTGTCTCTGTCATACTCCGAGTGACCTGTTGCAAAAAAGAAGCGGCAGTCCATGTCGGATATTAGATGCACCCCGGCGATATCGGAATATGAAAGTATCTGAAGGTCCTTTACAAGCGATATGTCAGAGGCCCTCGTTTCGGTATGTCTTGAATGAGGAACATAGAAAACATCGTTAAATCCACGCATCAACGGATGATATGGGTCGAGCGACCTGTGCTCAAAAACACCGAACATTTTTTCTTTCAAATCATATTTCGGTATTCCGTAATGATAATACAGCGCTGCCTGTGCCCCCCAGCAGATATGAAAGGTGGAATAGACGTTCTTTTTGCTCCACTTAAAGATTTCGCAAAGCTCCTCCCAATAATCCACATCCTCAAATCTGAGATGCTCGACCGGAGCGCCGGTTACGACCATGCCGTCAAACTTCTCGTTTTTTATATCATCGAAGCTTTTATAGAAATTGAGCATATGCTCTGCCGGCACGTTTTTGGAAACGTGCGTTACGGTGTGCAGAAGCTCTATATCGACCTGCAACGGAGAGTTGCTCAAAAGACGGAGAAGCTGTGTTTCTGTTTCGATTTTTGTTGGCATCAGATTTAATATGACTATACGTAGAGGGCGAATGTCCTGCGAGAGTGCGCGCGATTGAGTCATTACAAAAATATTCTCGTTTTCAAGAGCTTCTCTTGCCGGCAGCAGATTGTCAATTTTTATGGGCATTAGAAAAAACCTCGATTTTAATTTATGCTGTTCAATAACACAATATATAGTATATTATATATTATGTAAATGTCGCAGTCAACTCTTTTTTTGCAACAAATAAATTAATTGATTTTGCTTAATTTTCTCTTGACTATTTGTGATTGAGAGGGTAAAATATAAACAGAACAAAAAACTAACGGGGAACAGCCTTATGGATGATAATAAAGATTATGAGCCCGATATCGTCAGCGTGGTCGATGAAGACGGCAAAGAGCATATCTTTGAGGAGCTGGACAGAATAGAGACTGAGGACGGACGTTATGTGGCGCTTCTTCCGGCTATTGACGACCCTCAGGAGATGCTTGACGACAGTGGGGAGCTTATTATTTTAAAAGTCATTGAGGAGGATGGCGAGACTTTTCTTTCTCCCATTGAAGATGAAACGGAATTTAACGAGATAGGACAGTTGTTTGAAGATTTAGATAATGAAGGAATTTTAGATGATACAGTAGTCGTAATTTATGGTGATCATGATTCTAAATTAAAAAAATCTGAATATAGAAGATTTTATAATTATGTTCCAGAA
>JAFSTS010000138.1 GCA_017445685.1 Clostridia bacterium
CTTCACTTTTTTGCCGGATTCATCGCTTCAAACGCAATGTACGAATTTTCAGAACTTATCAACGGTAAAAGCCGTCAGACAGGGCCCGCGATGAAAGCCATGTTTTCGCTCACCGGAGCAGTAACTCTTCTCGTCGGCTGGGAGATTTACGAATTTTCAATGGACAGGATCTACGGCATGAGTCTCCAGTGTTCCTCACCGTTTTCAGAATCAGGTCTGATCGACACGATGTGGGATCTCATTTTCGGAACGGCAGGCGCGCTGTTTGCAATGCTTTTAAACATCAGAAAAACCGTTAAGACAAAAAACAGCAAGAAGGAGTAATCCCGATGATCTCTTATTCACAAACGCTGAAGAAACTTAGGAGCCTTAACAAAATGACGCAAAGCGATGTTGCCGATATTCTCGGCATAGACCGCTCGACATACGCTTATTACGAAAAAGGTACAACAAGACCTGATCTGGAATGTATTCTCAAGCTCTGCAAGCTTTACAAGGTAGACCTTAACCAAATAACAAATATGCTGCTCCAGGACGAAGGCACAAGCATTACTTTCAAATCGCTCGACAACAAAGAACAGGGCAAAGAATCCTTCTTCAGCCGGATCGATCTGCTCAATGTTGACGAATATGAAAAAATGATCCTTTTGTTCTACCGTCAGATTCCCGACTCATACAAGAAGCTTTATTTCGTCAGGATAAAACAGATCTTTGACGAGTTTTCAAGCCTGATCGAAGACGAAAAATAAACGCCGCGATTCCTGCATTCAAAACAAATGCAGGTTTTTTCTTATACGGCTTAATTTTTTCTTAATTTTTTTGGTCACTTTTTCTTAAACTTGAATTTATATAATCACTACAGGATCTTAAATAACCTATGGTTGAAGGAGGGTAAAAATGTACAATGTTCTTGTCTGCGACGATGATGTCGCCATTCTCGACTCAGTAGAGATCTATCTGCAAAATGAGGGATACGGAACTTTTCGCGCCGTAAACGGAAAGCAGGCACTTGAGATCGTAGAACACAATGAAGTCCACTGCATAATCCTCGATATCATGATGCCCGAAATGGATGGCATTGCGACTGTGCTGAATTTGAGAAAAGAGTCAAACATACCTGTCATTCTGCTTTCGGCAAAATCGGAGGACACCGACAAAATCGCAGGCTTGAGCTTCGGAGCTGACGATTATGTGACAAAGCCGTTCAATCCGCTTGAGCTGATGGCAAGGGTGAAATCGCAGATAAGACGATTTGTCAACCTTGGCGGTCTTGACGAAAACGACAGCTCAGGCGAAAATGTTTTCGTCACGGGCGGACTTATGATCGACTGCGACGCGCATATTTGCACAGTTGACGGAGAAGGCGTAAATCTCACAGCGACGGAATTTGGCATACTTGAATACCTGATGAAAAACATGGGCAAGGTCATTCCGGCAGAGAAAATTTATGAAAGCGTATGGAACGAGCCGGCTATCGTTTCAGACAAGACAGTGACCGTACATATTCGCCGTATACGCGAAAAGATCGAAATCAACCCTAAAGATCCTAAATACTTAAAGGTGGTGTGGGGAATTGGATACAAAATCGAAAAAATTTAGCTACTCGATATCTTCAAAAATCATTTGCTTTTTGCTTTCCTGCCTGTTCGCTTTTGCAGGTACGGCAAAGCTCCTGTCGACCGCGATAGACGCCGTTGAAAACGAGGCTGCCTACGACGACGCGCTGAGATACTCCGATGTGCTGAGAGACTCTCAGAATATCGGTCTGACCGCAAGCTATTCCTTCTCGGAGGTTTGCCAAAAACATCTTTCGGCAATAATGCTGAAGTCGCTCTTTTACAAGGACGGCTCTCAGGACACCTTCAAAAAGGTTGCTAAGGCAGCAATAGACAAAGAGTACAGCAATACGCTGAGCCTTTGTATGTCTACAGATGTCAGTGGCCTTGAAAACAGCTCTTATGCCACGCTTGAATACATTTGCGACGGATATTTTATCGAATATGAAGAGTACCAATATAAAAACAACGAAGGTGAAATTGTCGAAGTTCCCAAGGGCGCAGACAGGATATACTTCTCAAACGGCTCGATATACAGCGTAAAATTTGACAAAAAACTGATGTACGAGCAGACTGTCGACAAGCTCTCTCGAACATTCTACCGACAGGCTTCTGAAAACAGCAAAGTCCTTGAGACAATAAAAAATTTGAAATATGTTGTTATCAACAACACCGACAAGACTTTTTATACAAATGTTGACGGCATAAACAAAAATACAAGCGCCGCCGATCTGAACAAATATTTTACATCTTTCGACTGGAACTGCCACGACAATTCCAGCGGCAAAGCCTCTTTCGGCCCTAATGTTTTTGCCGAAAGCGGAGATCGTTATGAGTCCGACTATTCAGCAGGATATTTCGGATATTACAATATCCTTTCAACCGATGTCCTTGCAAGCACCATTGAAAACGCAGTTAAGAGTCACACCGTTTCAGAATACGGCAAGGAGATCGGCTCGACAGACAACTATGAAATTTATGTTGCCTTTGACGAAAACCTGTTTTTAGAAGACGAATACCTTTATATTGAGACCGATATCCGCTCCGCTTCACAAAATATCGTTTCAACAGCAGTATTGTTTTCAATTTGCGCCTTAATGGTGGTTGCCGCGCTTGTTTACCTGATAGTTACGGCAGGCA
>JAFSTS010000139.1 GCA_017445685.1 Clostridia bacterium
CCGGTTTTGACTGGAATGATTACAGAACGAATTATATGTGTACCGTAGTTGCTTCTCTTATGCATCCGAAGGTCAACACATACGAAATATGTCCGTGGCCCAACAGGATTTTTGAAGATGAGTATCCTAAGGATTCTCCCGATAAAATGAAAATTCCTGACGATTACCGCACAGTTTTGAACAACACCTTCAACACGCTTGGTACTCTTGAACTCGGTGAAAGCTCCGGGCTTCGCATAGGAATACTGACAGGCGACTGCCAGCTTTATCAAAGAGAATATCCCGATTCATGTTTTCCTGAAGAAGACGAGCCTATTGATCCCGAATTAAAAGATTTTGCCTCGATAGTAAAAAATGTTCTCTTCAAAGGCAAAGCCAAAACAGACAAGATCCGCCTTCAATTTGCTTCCAGCTATGTTTTTCCCGGATTTTTCTCACTTGCGCTTCCGCTTCTCAAATACGGTGTTCCCGTCAGGCCTGTTCTTCTTGATAATGCAAGAAGGTACACGGGATATCTCGATGATTATGATGTGCTGATACTCAGCTACGAATTTATGAAGCCTGAATACCCCGATATCAACGCTACGCTCGCAGAATGGGTAAAACAGGGCGGAACGATCATTTATGTCGGAGACGGCTGGGATCCGTTCAACAATATTACAAGCTGGTGGACAGGAAAATATGCAAATCCCGCAGAACACCTCTTTGAAATGCTCGGTATTGAGCCAAAGAATGAAAAAGAAATCTTCAAATGCCTCAAAGGTACTGCCGCAGTTTGGAATCATGATCCGTGCAAAATCTGCTATACAAAAGAAAATGCAGATGAATACCGTAAGTTTTTTGTTGAAGTTATCGGCAAAAAGAAAAATAAGCTTGAGTTTAAGAACAACTTTATTGTCGAACGCGATCCATATATCGTTGCGGCTGTTATGGACGAAAGCATAAACGAAGATCCGGTCAAATTCAACGGACTTTTTGTTGATATGTTCTCCCCTGCTTTTGATGTGATCGAAGAAATGACGCTTTATCCGAATGACAGATGTATGCTGCTTGATCTTGCTAAAGTAAAAGATGATCTTGCAATACTTGGCACGTCTGTAAGAATATTCTCCCTTGAGCAACAGGGCGACAGTATAGTTTCCGAGTTCTACGGCGCAGGTGATCTTAAAGCTAATATCAGGATCAAAGTTCCATTTAAAGTTTCTGCTGCTACTGTAGACGACGAAAAGGTCAAATGTATTTACGACGAAAAGAGTAAAACAGTTCTTGTGTCCTTTAACTCCGTTACAAAGCGGAGAAAGCTCGTTCTTAAATAATTGTGATTACTTAATATTAAAAGGGGCCGGTCGCATTTAGATAAAAACATCGAGTCAATGCGTTAAATATGGCAGTTTTTCTTTTCTGATAGAATAAAAAAGGATGATCGTGTTTGAATTACAAGCGATCATCCTTCTTATTATTTGGCGTTATTTTTTGCTAAATGCGACAGTCCCTTATGTGCAAAACTCATCTGCCGAAAAAGATATAAAGGATTTTTACGAGCGTTGAGAAAACAATATCAAACAATGCGTCGAAAAACATTTTCCTTAACCTCCTTGCTTTTTTCTTCATTATAACACTTTTGTCAATATATGACAAGATTAAATTACACGGTCAATAAATTGTTCCCGATTCGTTTTATAGTCGGACCGCTGTTGAAAAAAACGCTGAAATATGGTATCATTAGAAAGATCAATGGCAGGTATATCTTCATTGCCTGTTTCATCTGCCGACACTTACATGCCTGAGGACAAAACGAAATGATAAAAACCGTATTTCTTGACATGGACGGAACTTTGCTCGACTTTTACAAATCCGAAAGCGTAGCCTTGAGCAAGGTTTTACAGGATTTCAAAATTGAAGCCACCGACGAAAAAATCAAACTCTACAGCGCGATAAATCTTTCTCAATGGAAAAGGCTTGAAAAGGGTGAAATTGACCGCGAGAGAGTTCTTGTAGGCAGGTTTGAAATTTTCTTTGATCAGCTCGGAGAAACAGCAGACGCTTCTCAGGCGCGAAGGCTTTACGAAAAATATCTGTCTCAAGGTCATTATTTTATAGACGGAGCAGAAGATCTGCTTGAAATTCTTTCAAAAAAATATGATTTATACATCGCAACAAACGGAACGAAAAAAGTTCAGCTCAGCAGGATAGCAAGCTCAGGCATCGAAAAATATTTTAAAGATATTTTCATCAGTGAAGACCTTGGCTGCAACAAGCCGGACAAATTATTTTTTGAAAAGTGTTTTGAAAAAATCCGCTCAATCGACCTGAGTAAGACCGTGATCATCGGAGACAGTCTCAGCTCTGACATTCTCGGCGGAAACAACGCCGGTATCAAGACCGTCTGGTTCAATCCCCTGCACGAAGAAAACAATAAATCGCTCAGAATAGACTTTGAAACAGACGATTTATCGGATATACCCGGCATTTTGGAAAAGCTATGACAACTAAGGGGTTGCCCCATTTCTCATTTTATTTTTTTTGCATGAAGTCGAGAGGAATTGATAATTGCAATTATGCTTACTCCGACATCGGCAAACACCGCAAGCGACATAAATGCAAAACCAAACGCGGCAAGCAAAAGCACTATTGCCTTGATGCCAAGGGCAAAGGCTATGTTGAAATAAACGACCCTCATCGTTGAACGGGAAATCTTGATTGCCTTGGAAAGATCGGATATCTTTTCACTCATAAGCACTACATCAGCCGTTTCTATCGCAGCTTCGGAGCCGAGTCCCATCGCCACACCCACATCGCTTTGCACCATAACGGGCACATCGTTTATACCGTCGCCAACATATACCGTGCCTGAGTATTCAGAGGATATCTCTTCAAGCTTCTCGCTTTTTTCCTGCGGCAGAAGTCCGCAGTAGTATTCGTCGATATGGCATTTTTCGCTGACAGCCTTTGCCGCCTGCTCGTTATCGCCCGTGAGCATAACGACCTTTTTTATGCCGACAGCTTTAAGCTTTTCTATCGCTTCGGGACTATCCTGCCTTACATTGCTTTCAATTGAAAAAGCTCCTGCCAAAGCTCCGTCAATGCTCAGATATACGGGATATCCGCTTGGAATCTCCACTCCGGCAGCTTTCATCAAGCCTTCGCCGCCGCAGAGGATAGCTTTTTTATCCGAAACGATCTCAACTCCTCTGCCCGAATGCTCGACAAGTGATTCAACCTCACCGCTATGAGCTTTGCAATAATCTCTTATAGCGGCGGCTATTGGATGGGCACTGGATCTTTCGGCAAGAAAAGCGTATTTTTTCACCTCGTCCTGCGAAAAGCCGTTGAATGATTTGCATTCGATTACAGATAGCTTGCCGTCAGTCAGAGTTCCCGTCTTGTCAACGCAGACAACGCTCGATTTCGCAAGCTTTTCAATGAAAGTGCCGCCTTTAATAATTATCGCATTTTTCGACGCAAGTCCGATACCCGAAAAGAAACCGAGAGGAATCGAAATCACAAGCGCGCATGGACAGGACGCAACGATAAACACAAGTCCGCTCTTTATCCACTTTGTCCAATCCTTCGTAACAAGCGACGGAACAACGGCAATAATAAGTCCGATGATAATTACGACAGGTGTGTAAATGCCTGCAAAACGGGTTATAAGCTTTTCGGAATTACCTTTTCTTGCGGCATTGTCTTTTGCAAGCTCTACGATCCTTGAAGCTGTTGATTCGCTTGCTTCTTTTAGAACTTTTGCGGTAAATCTGCCCTGATTGTTGATGCAACCGCTTAAAACTTTTTTGCCCTCGTACACCTCAACAGGCAGGCTCTCGCCGGTAATTGCGCCGGAGTCAACGCTGCTGCTGCCGTCAATGACCTCGCAGTCTACGGGTACTCTTTCGAAAGGTAGAACGACTATCGTATCGCCGACCTTGAC
>JAFSTS010000140.1 GCA_017445685.1 Clostridia bacterium
ACTTTGAAAATGT
Source organism: Clostridia bacterium (assembly GCA_017445685.1). Next base: position 14 of record JAFSTS010000140.1, read on the forward strand.
GTGCGAACACACTCAAACAGTTTTAAAACCCTTCACAATGGGCACTTTAAATCTGCCCCGTTCTTCAAAATCGGGAAACACGATCTATTCCGACAAGCGACTGAAAATGGAATTTCGCGTATCAAACGGCGAAAGAAGGATCATCTGCGATTTTCTCAACTTCAAGGACGGCAAAAGACTCACCGCCGACATCAGGCTCAAGCAGCCCGATATGGACAGTATGGTGATCGCCACTCCCTTCAAGGAGAAAAAGACGGCTTTTTACTACAACCAGAAAATCAACTGCATGAAAGCGGAGGGTTATGTCAATTTCGACGGAAAAGACTATGTTTTCAACCCCGAAACAGACTACGGAACGCTTGACTGGGGCAGAGGGGTCTGGACATACGACAACACATGGTACTGGGGCTCAGGCAACACAACGATTAACGGCAAGCCGTTTGGCTTCAACATCGGTTATGGTTTCGGAGACACGAGACTTGCAAGCGAAAATGTGATTTTTTACGACGGTAAAGCTCACAAATTTGACGATGTAAAATTCAATATTCCCTCATCCTCCTACACTGACAAATGGACATTCACTTCTTCCGACGGAAGATTTGAAACCGTATTCGAGCCGATAATCGACAGAGCGGCAAAGATTGATTTGAAGTTTATTCTTTCAGATCAGCATCAGGTCTTCGGCAGAATGAGCGGCAGAGCCATTCTCGACGACGGAACTCCGATAGACTTCAAAGATGTTGTTTGCTTTGCGGAAAAAGTTCACAATAAGTACTAAGAGGCAGGTGGAGTAAGTATGGACTGGACAGAAGTTATTGTTACAATCAACGCCGATGATATCGAAAGAGCTGAAAGCATTGCTCAGATGGTCGTGCCTTACGGGATATATGTTGAAGATTACAGGACGCTCGAAGAAGAAGCGTGGGAAATTGCAAATATTGACCTTATCGACGAGGAGCTTCTTAACAAGGACAGGACGAAGGGGCTTATACATATTTATATTTCCCCTGAGGAAAATCCTGCCGAGGCTGTCGCTTTTTTGAGTGAAAGACTAAACGGCGAAAATATCGCGCACACGGTCGACACAACCGAGTGTAAGAATGAAGACTGGGAAAACAATTGGAAGGATTATTTCAAGCCTATCAAAATCGGAGAAAAACTGCTCATTCAACCCGACTGGCTTGAAACCGAAAACGAAGACAACAGAGCTGTTTTGAGAATCGAGCCGGGTCTTGCATTCGGCTCAGGCACTCACGAGACGACAAGACTTTGTCTTCAGACTCTTGAAAAATACATAAACAGCACAACGAAAGTGCTTGATTTGGGCTGCGGAAGCGGAATACTTTCAGTCGCTTCACTTCTTTTGGGGGCAGAAAGCGCAACAGGAGTTGACATCGACAAGCTCGCCGTCAAAACGGCAAATGAAAATGCTGAAAGAAACGGCATTGACAAAAGCAGGTATTCTTTTATTCAGGGCAATCTGACGGACAAGGTCAGCGGAAAATTTGATGTCATAGTTGCAAACATCGTTGCAGACATAATCATCCTCTTTACAAAAGATGTTGCCGATTATCTTGCAGACGGCGGAGTGTTCATCACCTCGGGAATTATCGAAATACGAGAGGCCGAAGTTCTTGCCGCCTTTGAAGAAAACGGATTTGAGGTCATTGCGCGGCATGAGCTTCACAACTGGCTGTGCTTTGAAGTGAAGAAAAATTCATAAGTCAAATTATATAAAATTATTAAATATTGTCCCGGTATTTTGGATTTTTGTTGACAATAATTATGAAATATTGTACAATAAAACTACAAAATTCCGGGAGGTTTTTTTATGATTATCTTTTCAAAAATCCTATCTCTTATCATCTCGCTGATCATCCCTACCTTGCCGGCAGCGTCAGTCATCGGCTTTGGCGGTTACGAGCCAATCATGGCAACGCAGAGGGAATACAAATTTGATATCGACAGGCTCAACATCGGCGGCTACGGATACAATCTCCGATACAGTGACGAGGAGCATTTTGCTCAGATCAAGGAAGCCGGACTCGATTTTCTTGTTACACGTGTAAATGACGCTTTGCTTGACTACTGCGACGAAAACGATATCGGTATCGTTGCGCATAATCTTAACACAAACGGCGGATACATCTGGAGATTTGATCCCAATCCCGTTTTAAACCTGACAAAAGAAACATTTAAGGACAGGGATTGCCTTTGGGGCGACAGCATAATTGACGAGCCTTGCTCGACGGTTTTTGATAACGTCGCAAAAGCAGTTGATCACTATTACAGCCTCGGCACAAAAACTCTTCCGCTTGTAAATCTTCTTCCCAACTATTTCAATGAAGAACAGGCAGGCTTCAGTTATCCTGAGTTTACAGACTTCCAGAAAAAGCTTCAGGAAAGACTTCGTTCAACTCAGATGAGAAAAGAGCTTGTTCCGATAATTACGAAAGATAATGAGAAGCTGTACGATCAGTTTGCTCTTACAAGTTACTGCACGAATGAATATTTTGACCTTTACAAGCAATATGTTTCCTGCTACATCAGCAAGGTCGACACAGATGTTATATGCGTTGACTATTATCCGCTCTTTAACGGAGACACTACAAATGCTTTCTGGCTCAACTGCCTTGATGTGCTTGCGGAAGCCTGCCGCGAAACAGGCAGAAAGCTCTGGGTCATTACTCAGGCTTGCGGCGCAGACCCGGACTCTGCCTACGAATCCTATGGCGCAAGAGTTCCCGACAATGTTGAAGATATGCGTTATCAGAACTATATTTCACTTTCCTTCGGCGCCAAAGCGATAATTTACGCTTGCTACAGCTCAGGCTGGTGGGATCCTGCCGCATGGCTCGTTGACCAAAACGGAAACAAAACGAAAACATTCGACGCTGTTCAGCAGGCAAATTCCGAGATGGCTTTGTTTGCCGACCTTTACGCCGATTATGATCATCTTGGCGCATTCTGCAAAAACGGTCACAACGCAGACCCGGCGCACTATTATTCTTATCTTTCGCCTGTCAGCCGCGAGGACAGAGGTTGTGTGATCGACTCTGACGATCATATTCTTGCAGGCTGCTTTAAAGCAAAGGACGGAAACTCCAGAGCATATACATTTGTCAATATCAACGGCAAATACATCGGCTCAAATGCTTATTTGAATGTCACATTTGACGAAGGCGAGAAGATAACCGTCTATCAGAAAGGTGTTGCAACTGTTGTTGAAGGAAACACTCTTTCGCTCAAGCTCAACTGCGAAGAAGGCGTTTTTGTAACGGTCGAATAAAAAGTATTGTGAGGTAATAATATGGCTTTTTATAATATTCTTCTTAAAGTTATCCAGAGCATTTTATCGCTCATTTTATCGCTGATCATCCCTACCTTGCCGGCAGCGTCGGTCATCGGCTTTGGCGGTTACGAGCCGATCATGGCAACGCAGAGGGAATACAAATTTGATATCGACAGGCTCAACATCGGCGGCTACGGATACAATCTCCGATACAGCGACGAGGAGCATTTTGCTCAGATCAAGGAAGCCGGACTCGATTTTCTTGTTACAGATGTAAATGACGCTTTGCTTGACTACTGCGACGAGAACGGTATCGGTATCATTGCTCACGGTTTGAATGCAAACGGCGGATGGATCTGGGACTTTGATCCCAATCCTGTTTTGAACCTCACGAAAGAGTCTTTCAAAAACAGACCTTGCCTTTGGGGTGACGGCATCATAGATGAACCATGTACGTCCGTATATGACAACGTTGCCAAAGCAGTTGATCACTATTATTCTCTTGACACAAAGACTGTTCCTCTTGTAAATCTTCTTCCGTACTATTTGAACGAGGAACAGGCAGGATTCCCGTATGAAAATTTAACCGAATTTCAAGAAGAAGTTCAGGTCAGAACAAGAGCAACTGATTTCAGAACAAAATTTGTGCCAATCGCAACTTACGAAAACGAAGAACTTTACAACAAGTTTGCAACGGCAAACTATTCAACTAATAAAATGTTGGCTTTGTATAAGAAATACGTTTCTATGTATATCAGCAAGGTTGACACAGATATTGTTTGCGTTGATATTTATCCTTTGTCAACGAATGATACTTCGGGAGCATATTGGCTCAATAATCTTGACATTCTTGCTGAAGCATGCCGTGCAACAGGCAGAAAACTCTGGGTTATCACTCAAGCGTGCGGTGGAGACGCATATGAGGCAAGATACTGCGACAATCCCGAAGACATCCGCTATCAGATGTATATTTCCCTTTCATTTGGCGCAAAATCGATAATACACGCCTGTTACAGTTCCGGCTGGTGGGATAATGAGGCTTGGCTCGTAAACAAAAAAGGTAAAAAGACCGATACGTACTACGCTGTTCAGAAAGTCAATAAAGAGGTTTCGTCTTTTGCCGACCTTTATGCAAATTACGATAATATCGGCACGTTCTTCAAAAACGGACATGGTGCTGATGCAACAAACTATTATGCCTATCTTACACCGATAAGCCGTGAAGACAGAGGTTGCGTTATCGACAGCGAAGACCACATCCTTGCCGGATGCTTTAAAGCAAAGGACGGAAACTCCAGAGCATATACATTTGTCAATATCAACGGCAAATACATCGGCTCAAACGCTTATTTGAATGTCACATTTGACGAAGGCGAGAAGATAACCGTCTATCAGAAAGGTGTTGCAACTGTTGTTGAAGGAAACACACTTTCGCTCAAGCTCGACTGCGAAGAAGGCGTTTTTGTAACGGTCGAATAAACCTTTTGATGAAATTGATCCCGGCAGAAAATCTGTCGGGACTTTTTGTTGACATTTAGGGAAATAAAAGATATAATCTTTTTAACATCGCAAAAGGAGTTTTATAAATGATACACGGCAAGAAAAAAGCAATAACTTTCAGCTACGATGACGGAACTGTGCAGGACATAAGATTCATAGAGCTTTTGGACAAATACGGCTTAAAATGTACATTTAACCTCAATTCAATGCTTCTGGGATTGCCCGGACAACTTTTGAGAGAAGACAGAATCGTCTGTCACGATAAGGTAAAAGCCGAAGATGTAAAATCAATATACGAAGGTCATGAGGTTGCTGTGCACACGCTCACACACCCTATGCTGCCCGAAATTCGTGATGAGAGCACCATTATACGACAGGTTGAAAAAGACAGGCTTGAGCTATCCGAGCTTGCAGGATATGAAGTCGTCGGTATGGCTTATCCCGGCGGAGGCGTCAATTTTGACGAGCGCGTTGCGGACATAATTAGAAAGAATACCGGCGTTAAATACGCGCGAACTACAGTTCCTACATATAATTTTGATCTTCAGAAGGATCTGTTTGTCTTTAAACCCACGATCCATCATCACAACAACTGGGAAAAGCTTTATGAACTCGGTCAGCAGTTTGTTGAGCTTGAAGAAAAAGAAGATCAAATCTTTTATATATGGGGTCACACTTTTGAATTTGATATTGACCCTGAAAGCTGGAATCGTATGGAAGAATTTTTCAAAATCATTTCCGGCAAAGACGATATATTCTACGGCACGAACAAAGAGGTGCTTCTGTAAAGAATAAAGCCTGCAAGCGAAATGTTGCAGGCTTTTTGCTATAAAAACTTTCTATCAAATTGTCAATTGATCGCCCGGAGTTTTATCTGTTTGCTCAGGGTGTTCCGCAGTTTTGGCAGAAGTTTGCTGTGTTTTGCGCTCCGCAGTTCTGACAAAACCATGCCGCTGCTGTTTGAGGCTGTTGCGCATAACCTTGCTGGGCATACGGTTGCTGAGGCTGCTGCTGAACGAATCCCTGCTGAGCGTAAGGCTGCTGCGGCTGAGCAAATCCCTGCTGAGCATACGGCTGCTGCGGCTGAGCAAATCCCTGCTGAGCGTAAGGCTGCTGCGGCTGGGCAAATCCCTGCTGAGCAAAAGGCTGCTGAACGAATCCCTGCTGCATCATGGGAGCGCCTGTCAAAGCCGAGCGGATCTGATTGCCCATCATCTCATAGTTATGGTAATCCATTGTGCCGATGCCTTCAACATCTCTGCTGTTAAGACGAAATTCAATTTCATCAAACCAACGGTTGCTGACGACAATTTTCATTTCAAAATCATAGCTGTATGTATAGCGTCTCGGATTATAGCTGATACGGTTGCCCTGAGAATCAGTGGTGTAAATTTCCTCTCTGTTTTCCTCAATATCCATTACGCACTGGGTAACAGATGAAATCGGCATTACATCAGGGTTTTCCTCTGCCCAGCTTCCCGGAGTCCTCGACGAAACGACGAAAGTTCCCGCAGTGCTGTCGATATATACTTTCTTGTTGTCGCCGTAAGTCTGCGTAGGATTAAAAGAACGAAGCTTTGCTTTGTTATCCTCACGGTAGGCAAGGTGTTCCTTCATCTCGGCGACTGTTGTTCGGCGGCGATCGGTCATAAAGGGCGAAATCTTATGCGCGCAGTTTTTGCACATATTGCCGTCTTCAAGCTTACGGTTGCCAAGCAGACTGATCTTTTCTCCGCAGATGTCGCAGAATTTCTTGTCAAAAAGTCCCATACTGATCTTCCTTTCCTCAAAATAATACAGATTTATCTTGACGGATCGGCGCGATCCGTCCATCGACGCGGGAAGGGCGGGGGAGCCGTACTTCTATTGTACACGAGAAATCGGAAAAGGGAATGCTTCGGGGAAACTTTTTTTCGGAAATCGGAAAAAAGATTTCAGCGGGGCGAAAAGCTGCACAAAAGCAGGGCGGAATACTTGTGCATTCCGCGCAGAACGCCCGGCGGCCCGCACCCTTTTTGACGATTTTATCACAGATCGGTTCCGATTGCAACAAACGCGGGCGAAGCAGCGAAAAAACGCAGGCGGAGTTGGGCTCCGCCTGCGATTCGCGTCCCGACGCCTCCCGCTCAGAGCGCCGCGTCCAGCT
>JAFSTS010000141.1 GCA_017445685.1 Clostridia bacterium
AGCAGGAGACAGCTCTTTCCAATGTATGAGATCATCACTCACGGCATGACCGATTGAACCGCTTTCATTGTCGTCCGGACAATCGTTACCTTTTCCCTGCAGATAAAAGCTGTGAACTTTTTCTCCGTCAGAAAACTGCCACGTATCTCCGATATTATATTTTTCAGGTTTGTAACTCATATTGTTTCATCTCCGATTTTTTAACAGCTCACCCGTACTTTAAAAAGTGTGGGTTATTTTGTCAGATTCTCAATTATAAGCATTTTTTTACCTCATTTTTATTCTATTTATATCACTGCAAAATATTCTCGCATATATATTGCCACCTGAAGCGTTACAAAAAATACTCTGTGCTGAATATATCACAAACTGTTTATCCGTGTCAAGACATAAAAACGACCCTGTCATAAAAACAAGGTCGAATTACAGTTTGATTTATTCCTCGGTATTTAGGATTTTATAGAGCGTAATATAGAGCTGCTTTGCTTCCTCATCGCTGATGTTAAGACAGCCGGCCATCTTTTCCGGCACTTCCGCCGCCTTCGAGCGAAGCCTCAGTCCCTCGTTAGTAAGCTCTGCTATCATAACGCGTTCATCTTCTTTTGATCTTTTGCGCTTGATATATCCCTTCTTTTCCAGACTTTTGAGTACAGGCGTCAGAGTTCCGCTGTCTAAAAACAGTCTTTCGCCAAGCTTTTTTACGCTGATACTCTCCTCCTCCCAGAAAACCATCATCGCAATATACTGAGTATATGTCAAATCAAGTTATTCCAAAAAGGGTCTGTACTTTCTTACAACCTCTTTTGCCGCGGCATAAAGAGGAAAGCAGAGCTGATTTTCAAGCTTCAGCATTTCAAAATTATCCATATCGCTCTCCACATTATTTTACGCCATGCTTGTCTTTGCTTGTCTGACCGCCTTCGCAAGCTGATCGGCGCAGGAAGTCGGTCTTCTGCCGCAGGTATTGCCGCTGAGGTATTCCTCAATTTTTTCAACGCTCCAGCCGTCAACGAGCTTTGAAATTGCTTTCAGGTTTCCGTTGCAGCCGCCGTAAAATGAAATATTTGTAACTTTTCCGCTTTCGTCGATATCAAAGGAAATTGACTGCGGACAGACATCATGCGGTTTATATTCGTATCTCATCAGAGCAGTTCCTCAACTTTCTTTTTTAATTCGTCCATCGACTCAGTAGGCTCAAACCTGCCGGCTATGCTGCCGTCTCTGCTGATTACGAATTTTGTAAAATTCCATTTAATGTTTCCGTTGTTCTTATAATCCTTGTCCATTTTCTTTGCAACGCCGTTCATCATCAGAGCTTTTGCGCCTTTGCCGAAACCGCCGAAAGAAGAATTTTCGGTCAGATATTTATAAAGCGGCGAAGCGTTTTCTCCGTTTACATCGATTTTTGAAAACTGCGGAAAGGTGATTCCAAAGCGTCCGGTGCAGAAAGTGTGTATCTCCTCGTCGCTGCCGGGAGCCTGATTTCCAAACTGGTTGCACGGAAAATCGAGAATTTCAAGACCGTCCTTCGAATGAAGATCATAAAGATCCTGAAGCTCGTCATATTGCGGAGTGAAGCCGCAGCCCGTAGCTGTGTTGACAATAACAAGCACCTTGCCCTTATAGTCTGCCATGGAAATTTCTTTTCCGTCCTGTGCCGTGATAGTGTAATCGTAAATGCTCATAGCCTTATCCTCCGTTTGATATTTTAATTGAGTACAATTTAATTATAATCAATTTGTTTCCGAAGTCAAGCTTTTTTTCAGATTATTTTGATAATTTACATTTTCGAAACAATTCAGTCGGAAATATCGTAGTCCAAAAAGGCGCAGACCTTGTATCCGGGGCATTGTTCTTCCACTTCGGCCGTGATCTTTTGAAGCAGAGCTTTTCTATCCTCTTCCTCAAAGGATACTACGATATCAAAACGGATAGTTTTATCTTTTTCTTCAACATAAAAGCCGTGCATTTGTAAAACATTCGGATATTTTCCAAGCGTTTTTCTTACGACCTGAAGCTTTTTCGTAACGCCTTCGTCAGTAGTGTTCATGGAATAAACGGAAAT
>JAFSTS010000142.1 GCA_017445685.1 Clostridia bacterium
GCTGTTTTTTTGCCGGTAAGTGTCGCCGTACAAGTATTACTGCTATCTTTCACAGATGGATAATTATTGTACGGAAAAATGCATGTCGCAGCATTGGAATTTATCCCTATGGAAAAAACAACACTCAGAAAAACTGTTAAAACCAACAACATTGAAATAATCCTTTTCATAGTGGCAACCTCCTTTCTCTATGTATTTATAATATCTGCTTTTATTGCAGAAACTACCGTTTTCTTGTCTATTATAGCAGACAATTTTTATTTTGTCAACTATCGTAGACAAAATTTTCAAAAATTAGATTTAAAATGGGTTTCGGTGATGCAAATGATTCAATTTGAGAATAATGCTGTTGGGCGCGTAGTAAAACGAATCAGAAAACAAAAAGGGATGTCTCAAGAAGTCTTGAGTGGTTTGGCAGAATTAGCCAGAAGTCATCTTGCGATGATAGAAACCGGACATAAACAGCCAAACTTTGAGACCATTTGGAAAATATCCAACGCCTTTAATATGCCTCCTCACACACTGGTAGAATTAATTGAAAAAGAGATACAAAAAGAAAAAAATAGCGAGCTGTGAAATTTTTCCACAGCTCGTTCTTCACTTTAAAAAAACACTGTAAAAGAGAGCGAATAAATTTTATCCTTGTGCATGATATACGGCTCTCTCAGGCTGGCGCTGCCAGGCATATCGCCGCCGACGCCTCTTTGCATAAGGTCGATCGTCAGAACGGTCATATCCTTTTCCCGAAGCTCGTGGACATGCGCTGCATTGTCAATATCAGACGAATCGTAATGACGGCAGGTGAAGCAAAATGGTGTTTGAGTATTTTGCTCAAAACTGATTTTCGCCTTGCCGTTGCTCAAAGTCAGTTTTCTGACATCTGTTCTCTGTCCGTTCTCCTGAGGGCGCATATATCTGTGTTCAAGTCCGCCGACAGTTGTTTCGTAAATGCCAATCTTTGCCCCTGATTTTCGGTCGCAGTAGTTTTCGTGTTCTCCCCTGCCATACCATTTGACATCGTCAAATGACTTAGGCAAGATGAACTTTGTGCCGAAGCAGAGCATATCCTTTTTCGGCAAAGCCTCCACGAAAATATCAATTTTTCCATCAACAAATACTCTATACTTTACGGTGACTTTTTCCATATCCTTCATCGAAAATGAGGTTTCGACTTCAAGAACATCACCGCCTCTCTTAACGATCGTGCTTTTAATTTTCTGTTTTGCTTCCGATTTTTTCCATCGGTAGAGGGGGTTAAAAGATTTAAAAGGCAGCACAAAATTGAAAAAGTCTATATCGTTGTCTGTTAAAGCGCGATAAACATGGATCTGCTGCTCTTTTCCGATCAGAATTTCATAGTTTTTTTCGGCAGATATCAGCATACCGTTTCTAAAACGATATTCAAAATCGTCGCCTGCAACTTTGAAGTCACGATCGTCACCTTTGTACAAAAGCATACTGCCGCTATGTTCAACGGGTTTTATCAGCTTTTCTCTGAGCACAAACTGATCGAAGGTCACTTCATACCCTTTCTCAGCGTACCTTGTGTCGCTGCTCAAAAGAAATGAAAAGTTTATCAGAAGCTCACCGTCGTATTTATCTTCAAACGCATACTTTATAAATATCTCTTTTACGCTCAAAGGCTGAATGTCGGAATAGAGATTTTTTCTTACCTTTCTGCGTTCAATTTTTTTGCCGTCGCAGGTTATCATATAGTACAAATCATACCCGGACAAATCGGAAAAAAGCTGTTTGTTTTTTATGCGGAATCTGCCCTCTTTTGCGTCGATCTCCTCAACCTTTATCTCAGCGTAAACTTTCTTGACTTCAAGCGCCGCAGGATGAAGCTGTCTGTCGGCTGCAATAATTCCGTTTGCGTTAAAATAGTTATTGCTGCCCGTTATGGCTCGGATGTTGTACGGCGGTTTATACCATTTGTCCTTTTCGCTGAAATCATCTCCGTAAAGCCACCTGTCTTCGCCGCTTTTATCCTTTTTATGAATCGCCTGATCCACAAAATCCCAGATGAATCCGCCCCAGAGGTTGTCGTATTTTTCGAAAGCGTCCATATACTCCTGAAAATTACCGAGGCTGTTTTCCATGCTGTGAGCATATTCGCAGAAAATCACAGGTTTGGTATAGTCTTCCTTTTTGATTGGCTTATTATCGCTTGCAAGCGCATTGGTGATATTATCAACAAAGGAAATCGCAATCTCCCGCCTGTTTCCGAGTTTTTCAACAAGATCTTCGTTCGGATACATACGGCTGATGACATCGCTCTTCGTCAAGTCAAAGTCGCCCTCATAATGAATCGGTCTTGTGCCGTCAAATCTCATGGCAACCTTTTTCATTTCATCAAAATTACTGCCGTCACCGGCTTCGTTTCCAAGACTCCACATAAATATACATGGATGATTCCTGTCCCTTAACACCATGCGCCACATTCTGTCGCACACAGGCTCTTTCCAGACAGGGTTGTTCCCCGGCACATTCTTGCGGCGAACACCATGCGTTTCCATGTCGCACTCGTCCATTACCCAAAAGCCGTACTCGTCACATAGATCGTAAAAACGGGGATCGTTCGGATAATGACTTGTTCTGATAGCGTTGATATTGCACCGCTTCATGATGTTCAGATCCTGAATATATCTCTCGTCCGGAACGCTCCAGCCGAAATCAGGATCAAAGTCATGCCTGTTGACTCCCCTGATAAGAAGCGGCTGACCGTTGACAAGTATTTTTTCACCATTGATCTCAACCTGTCTAAAACCGATCCTGACGCTCTTAAAAGTCACATCGCCGCCGCACTCAACTCTGATGATCAGCGTATACAAATTCGGCTTCTCACTCGACCATAGCTTTGGCGACTTAATAAATCTTTCAAAGGCAATTTTATTCTTGCCGACCGTAAAAAGCATCGTGTTTGAAAAAATACTTGTTTCCTCTTCGCCGTCCTTGAGAAGCACATCAACCTTAACGGTCGCCTTGGAATTGTCAAATCTTGTGAAATAAAGTCTGCCCTTCAAAACAGCATTTGTATAGTCGTCTACAAGGTCGGTTTTGAAGAAAAAATCGCTCAAAACAGTTCTCGGCTCGGAATAGATATATACATCTCTGTAAATTCCGCTCATGAACCACATATCCTGATCCTCAAGATATGTTCCGTCTGTGTAGCGGTAAACCACAGCAGTAACTCTGTTTCCGCCGCCGACCACAAAATCCGTGATATCAAATTCGTGAGGAGTGTTCGAGCCTTGGGAATAGCCGACTCTATTGCCGTTGATATATAGCTCCAGTCCTGCCTTGACTGCGCCGAAATGAATATAGGTGCGTCTGCCTTCAAAGCTTTCGGGCAAAACGAAAGTTCTCGTATGAATACCCGTCTCCTGCAAATCATGATTTATGCAGGGGATTTTTCTTTTTGCTGTCGACAAGGCTTTTGGATATGAATTTGCAAAATAATACGGCTTCGTATAATCCTTTTGCATTTGCCAAACACCGGGGATCGTTATGTCTTCCCAGCTTGAAGTATCAGCATCTTCTCTCGTATAATCCGAAGTTACTTCAAATTCGCCTTTTTTGAAGAAAAATTTCCATGTTCCGTTAAGCAAAAGCCTGAACGGACTCTCCTGATTATTCTCCATTGATTCCCTGTCGGGATACGGCATAGCTATGGCATGAGGTGATTCCTTGTTTTCACTGAAAATTTCAGGTCTTTCCCATATTCTTTTCATAACAAAACCTCGCGTTTATTCTTTACTGGCAAATCAAACTAATTTGCTACTATAAAAATTTTATCAAACTCATCTCTTAAAGTCAACAAAAAACTCAGGACGCTTCGATTTCGAAATGCCCTGAGCTGATTATAAAGATTTAGTTTTAATCGTCGTTCAAGACTGAGCCGCAGCACTTTTTATATTTTTTGCCGCTTCCGCAGGGGCAGGGATCGTTAGGTCCGACTTTTTTCGCCTTGTTTCTGACGGGCTGCTGCTTGACCGTTCCGTATGTTGAGCCGCCGCTTTCAGATGTGACCTTTACTGCCTGTTCGCGTTTTGTTTCGGACTCGTTCTTAACTCTGACAGTGAGCATGAGGCGTACAGTATCTTCACGAATACTGATTCGCATTTCCTCAAACATATCATAGCCTTCTTCACGGTAAGCGATGATCGGCTGCTGCTGACCGTAAGCTCTGAGGCTGATTCCGCGCTTGAGCTCTTCCATTGCGTCGATATGATCCATCCACTTGGTATCAACATTACGAAGAAGGATCATTCTTTCAAGCGCTCTCATAAGCTCGGAGCCCATCTCCTGCTCGCGCTGCTCGTAAAGCTCGTTTCCTCTGGAAAGAAGGAGATCTTTCGCCTCTTCCGGATTGAATGAGTCAACATCTTCAAAGTCGCTTTCAACCGTAAGCCAGCCTTTGAATTTTTCTTTGAGTCCGTCGATATTCCATGTGTCTCTCGGATTTGACTTAGGACAATAGAAATCGACTGAATCGTTAATGCAGTCCTCCATCATGTTGAGGATAGACGGCTTAAGATCTTCGCCGTCAAGCACCATGTTTCTCTGCTTATAAATGATCTCACGCTGACGATTCATTACATCGTCGTATTCAAGAACACTCTTACGGGCGGCGAAGTTTCTCGCTTCAACCTGTTTCTGCGCTCTTTCGATAGACTTGGAAACCATGTTGGAGGTAATCGGCATATCATCGGGAGTATTGAGCGTGTTCATGACCGTTGACAGCCTTTCACCGCCGAAAAGTCTCATCAACTCGTCGTCAAGGGAAAGATAGAATCTGCTTTCACCGGGGTCACCCTGACGGCCTGAACGGCCGCGCAACTGGGTGTCGATTCGGCGTGAATCATGGCGCTCTGTGCCGATGATGAAAAGTCCGCCTGCATCGCGCACCTTCTGCGCTTCATCGGCTATTTCATCCTTATATTTCTTTTCAAGACGCTTAAATTCCTCTCGCGCATTGATGATATCCTCGTTATCTGTCTCGGCAAAGCCTGTTGCTTCGCTGATAAGCTCCTCGTCAAACTGCATACGGCGCATTTCGGCTTTTGCAAGATATTCGGGGTTTCCTCCGAGCATGATGTCAGTGCCTCGTCCCGCCATGTTCGTAGCGATCGTTACTGCGCCGTACTTACCTGCCTGAGCGACGATCTCGGCTTCTTTATCGTGGAATTTAGCGTTGAGCACTTCGTGCTTGATCCCGCGCTTTTTAAGAAGCTTTGAAAGTATCTCGGATTTTTCAATCGAAATTGTACCTACAAGCACAGGCTGTCCTTTTTCGTGACACTTTTCGATCTGATCCATGACTGCGTTATATTTTGCGTCTACAGTCTTGTAAATCTCGTCGTGATGATCCTGACGAACTACAGGTTTGTTCGTCGGAGTTTCGATGACATCAAGGCTGTATATTTCCTGAAATTCCACGCTTTCGGTCATAGCTGTACCGGTCATGCCGGAAAGCTTGTCGTAAAGTCGGAAGTAATTCTGGAAAGTGATCGTGGCAAGCGTTTTGCTTTCATGCTCGACCTTTACGCCCTCTTTGGCTTCGATAGCCTGATGAAGACCTTCGTTATATCTTCTGCCGAGCATGATACGGCCGGTAAATTCGTCAACGATGAGAACTTCGCCGTCTTTTACGACATAGTCGATATCCTTTGTCATTACGCCGATAGCTTTGATCGCCTGGTTGATGTGATGCTGGATCGTCATGTTTTCGGCATCCATAAGGTTTTCAAGGTTAAAGAACTCTTCCGCCTTTGCAACGCCTGTCTTTGTGAGCGTGGCAGTTCTCGCCTTTTCGTCAACGATAAAATCTCCGTCTGCCACATCTTCGGCATTTTCCTTGGAATCTATTTCCTTGACCTTTGCCATGGTTAGGCTCTTTGCAAAGGTGTTTGCAAGCTCGTAAAGCTGAGTTGATTCCTCGCCTCTGCCGGAAATGATAAGCGGAGTTCTCGCCTCGTCGATCAAAATCGAGTCAACCTCGTCGACGATCGCAAAATTATGCTCGCGCTGAACTTTGTTTTCCTTGTACTGCACCATATTGTCACGAAGATAGTCAAAGCCCATCTCGTTGTTAGTGCCGTAAGTTATGTCTGCATTGTACGCTTCGCGTCTTTCCTCGTTTGTAAGTCCGTGGACAATAAGACCGACCTTAAGACCCATAAAACGATAAAGCTTGCCCATCCATTCAGAGTCGCGTCGCGCAAGGTAATCGTTGACCGTTACGATGTGAACGCCTTTTCCCGAAAGCGCGTTGAGGTAAGCCGGCAAGGTTGCAACAAGCGTTTTACCTTCACCTGTTTTCATCTCGGCAATTCTGCCCTGATGGAGAATGATTCCGCCGACGATCTGAACGGGGAAATGACGCATTCCGAGAACTCTGTCCGAAGCCTCACGGCAGGCGGCAAATGCTTCCGGCAGGATATCGTCAAGAGTTTCACCGTTTTCAAGTCTCTGCTTAAATTCGGGAGTTTTTGCCTGAAGATCCTTGTCGGAAAGCTTTTTGTATTCCTCCTCATAGCTGAGGACTTTCTTTTTGAGCGGTTCTATTCTGTGAACTTCTTTCGTAGAATAGTCGCCGAAAATTGCTGTAAGTAAAGACATAATTTCACCTCTCAACATATTAACCGCTTTATTATACCATACGAAAAAAAGAATTTCAATTAAATCATAGAAATTTTACAAATAACGATTTTTAAAAGTCAATTCCCAAAGTAAATTCCACAGTGGAATTTAGAAGTGGAATTTAATCTGGGAAGGAAAATGTGGTAGAATTTAGTCTGGGAAAGGAGGTCCCAGAC
>JAFSTS010000143.1 GCA_017445685.1 Clostridia bacterium
GGCAACGGGAACAAACATAAACCCTTTTCGGTGTACCGTCAACAATAGCCTTAACACGCATGATGTTCGGTTTCCAGGTTCTGTTAGATCTTCTGTGAGAGTGAGAAACCTTGATACCGAAGGAAACTCCCTTTCCGCAATAATCACATTTTGCCATAATTCGCACCTCCTTTGTCAGTCATTGAATTGCAACATCAAATATACTAACAGATATTTAAAAAAAATGCAAGCTTTTTTAGAAAAAAAATTAAATTTTTGCGTAATATTTTTGAAACAGGCAGATGTTCGACTGTATTTAACATCTATAAATATAATAAGTTTTTAAATATTATGTAAATTTTATTGCAAATCTTGACTGTTGTGTGCTATAATAAATAGGATTATTACTATGCCTATTTGTGACCTAAAAAGGGGAATACGATGATAAAGAAGATTATTTTGAAGTCGCTTTGCGTCTTTGTCGCAATGTGTGCTGTTGTTTCGTTTAGCGGATGCAGTCTGTACATCGCTTCGCTTGACAAGCTTCTGCGCGCGCCGATGTCGGATCCTATGCTGGAAAAAACAATAAACAAAAAGCTTGGCTCCTCCGCGGCCCTTGTTGCGCCGACTCTCAGCGATGACGAAGCAGATTCCGAGTACCTTTCCTCAACGCTTAACTACGCAGATCTTGATTCTGACGGCAGAGACGAAGTGATTTGTTTTTACAGCGAAAAATCGTCTCCTGAAAATATTCATGTTTTGATTCTCAAGTCTGACGGCGAAAAATGGAATATCGTCTCTGACACGCAGGGAGCAGGAAGCGAGATATCATCTCTTCGTGTAATTGAACTGTCCGACAGGGCAAACAAACAGATCGTCACGACCTGGAAATATGTTGATAACAAAATTTTGAACATCTCCTGCCTTGAAAATGATTCTCAGGATGGTTTGAAGCTCGTATCGCTTTGCGAGGACAGGCGCTATGATGAAATTGAAATGGTCGATATCGATTCAGACGAATATCCCGAAATGCTTCTTATCAACTACGATACGGCGACTCTCAATGATGATAAAATATCTTTTCTGACAGTGCTCGACATGGATCCTTCGGGAAGTGTCGTGACAAGCGGCAAAGCCGATATGCCGGAGGAATGCAGTGAGATAAATCTGAATTTTTCAAATGCTTTTGCCGAGACTCCGTTTGTTGTCTTCTTAGACTACAAAGATATGCAGAATGTGACTCATTCAAGCGTATACTTCTGGGATATAAACGCTGTGAAGATAAACTGCATATCAGACGGTACGACGGTTACAAAGCTCAATTCTTCACAGGAAAGGTATCAGTCGTTTTTCAACACAGCCCGTATTTCTCCTTCAAAATGCGTTGATATCAACAATGACGGAAACCTGGAAATACCAATGGCTCAGCTTTTGACGGATTCTCAGAAAGGTGAAAACAGGCTTGCCTACACTCAGTGGAGCAGGATCGTTTTCTCAAAGGACGGTACCTGTGCTTTTTCGGAAGCGGGAAGCGAGAAGAGAATTTATTTTGACGACACGGATTATTTCAAGATACCGGCATATTTTGACGACAGCAAGTTTTTTGCCTTCGGTTTTGAAAACAGGAAATGGTCGTTTATCTACGGAGAGTTTGAAACCGCACAGGAGGCTGAAAACAACGAAAACTCCTGTTTTGCCGTTGTAGAAGTTATTGATGAAAGCAGTGTTGACTCATACGAAAACTCAGGCTATGCCGTGCTTGGCACATTCTCAGACGAATCGGGAAAAGTTCTCGTGTATAAAATCACTGCCTACGGAACGGCAATGGGACTTAAAAGAGACGAGATATTTAACATAAAGTGAGGAGAAAAGTAAATGAAAAAAGTTTTAGTTGCAGAAGATGAATCTTCGATCAGAGAATTTATAGTTATCAATCTTCAAAGAGGCGGCTATGATGTTTTGCAGGCGGAAAACGGTCAGGAGGCTCTTAAGCTGTTTGAGGAGCATGGCGAGGATATCGACATTGCTCTGCTTGATATAATGATGCCGCTTGTCGACGGCATAGAGGTCTGCAAACAGCTTCGCAGTAAAAGCCGCAATATCGGTATTATAATTCTTACAGCGAAAACGCAGGAAATGGACAAAGTGACAGGGCTGCTTGTCGGCGCGGACGACTATGTAACAAAGCCGTTTTCTCCTTCAGAACTTATGGCAAGAGTCGATGCACTCTACAGACGGGTCGAGGCAGTCGGCAAGTCTTCTTCCAAAGACAATGAAGGTGTCATAGAAAGCGGAGAGTTTTCTCTGAACATGAAAAACCATACTTTCTTCAAAAACAACAAGCCTATCGAGCTTACCCATGTCGAATTTTCCATTATGGAATATTTCTTCAACAACAAAGGTGTTGCTTTGAGCAGAAGCGCAATTCTCAATAAAGTCTGGGGAGAAAAATACCTTGGCGAAGAAAAGGTCGTCGATGTTAATGTCAGACGATTGAGAATAAAAATTGAAGAAGACGCCTCCAATCCGAAACATCTCGTGACGATATGGGGCTACGGATATAAGTGGATGGCATAAATGATAAATAGATTATTCAGGAGGTGAAGACGGCAAAGTGAACAATAGTAAGTCAGGCGAAAACAAACAGTCCTTTCGCCAAAGGCATACGCTCCAGTCAGATACACTGACATTTAAATGGATCAAAAATTTCGTCTTCACATCCTCGGCTTTGCTGCTTGCGATTTTTGTCATTTATGCAGTTTCGATAAAGAATTATTACTATAATTCCGCGCAGATGAAGCTGCAATCGGCTCACTATTCCATGGTCGACGATTACTTTTCTTCTCTTAACAAGGATGAAGAAAGCTTTGCTCTCGGAGCTGAGAACTTCGCAAAAAACTATTCCGATAAAGATGTTATCGAAGTGTGGGTAATTGATTCAAGCGGAAAGGCTGTCGTCTCCTCCAGCGGCGCGGATATAACGCAGAGAAACGAAGAAATGCCCGATTATATCGAAGCCCTTGACTCTCAGGGCGGTTACGGGATATTTCGCGGCAAAAACGCTTACGGCGAAAAAATCATGGCTTGCACATATCTTCTTGACAAGCAAAACAATAATACCGCGCTCAGATACATGATATCGCTTGAATATATTGACAATCAGCTTGAAGGTCTGTACTTTTACGGCGTTCTTGTCTGCGTTGCCGTAATAGCGTTGATCCTGTTTTCGGGAATGTATTTCATACGCTCCATTATCAATCCCGTTACCAAGATGCGCGATGCAACCAGAAAATACGCAATGGGCGACTTTTCGCTTGAAATGGATGATTACGGCAGTACAGAGCTTAAAGAACTCGGCGACTCAATAAATCACATGATAAGCGAGATCAAAGATGCCGATAAGATGAAAAACGATTTCATTTCCACCATTTCACACGAATTGCGGACTCCTCTTACCGCGATAAAAGGCTGGGGAGAGACGCTTCTTCAGATGGGACAGACGGACGAAGAGCTGATGAAAAGGGGAATGAATGTAATCATCGGCGAATCTCAGCGGCTGACCGAGCTTGTTGAAGAATTGCTCGACTTTTCAAGGATACAAAACGGCGCGCTGAAAATGAGGATTGAAAAAATAGATATCCTTGCTGAGCTTGACGAAACTGTTTTTGTTTTTCGTGACAGAGCAAACCGTGAGGGCAAGGAGCTTTCGTATAATGCTCCCGATGAGCCTGCGCCAATGCTCGGCGACGCAAACAGGATAACCCAGGTGTTTTCAAATATTCTCGATAACGCTATAAAATATACTCAGGAGGGCGGAAAGATCTCCGTTCTCGCTACGATCGAGGAAGACAATAATCTTGTCATTACCATAACAGATACCGGCTGCGGCATATCGGAAGAAGATCTGCCGAAAGTAAAGGAAAAATTTTATAAGACCAATAATACGGTCAGAGGCTCAGGAATCGGACTTGCCGTTGCGGACGAGATCATCAGGAAGCATAACGGCAAGCTTGAGATATACAGTGTTCTCGGAAAGGGAACAAGCGTAAAAATCACATTGCCGATCGACAGGTCGGAATATTCAAAGGAAAAGGAGTTGATCAACGGTGAGTGAACAGAAGAAAGCGTCCGTTGGAGGACAGGCGTTGATAGAAGGAATACTGATGAGAGGACCCGAATGCTCGGCTATGGCGCTGAGGATGCCTGACGGGTCAATAAGCGTTGAAAAAAAGGAACATATTTCCATCGCCAAAAAATATAAATTTCTCGGAATACCGCTTATCAGAGGCGTGGCGTCATTTATTGACAGCCTGATTTTCGGCTATAAGTGTATGATGGAATCTGCCGAAAAAACGAGCTTTGAAGATATCAAAGCTGACGACGGCGAGGAAA
>JAFSTS010000144.1 GCA_017445685.1 Clostridia bacterium
TACATAAAAATTTTAAATTTAATTCTCCTCAGAGCCGTTTTCGTCAAACACTACGTTCATCTTTCTTTTTTCACCTGCGCTCTGAATGGATTCAAAGCTGCCCAAAATTTCTTTTTTACCGATCTCGATGTGCTCGGACAAAACAAGTTTGTCGGAAAAATTCTTTGAAACCCCGTTCATAAAGCTTTCTATTGCGCAAAGTCTTGAAAACTTTTCTTCATGCGTTACGGTCTTCATCTCGTAATAATCGTATCTTTGGCAGATTATTCCGACCGGCAGCTTTTTGCCGTCTGCCTCAAGGAAATATGAGCTTTCAAAGAAGTCACATTCACCGTCTGAAAGAAAGAGAAAATTAAGCGGGATCTCCAGCGAGAAAAAAGAGAGGACATATCGTTTCTTTGATTTTGTATAAGATCTTAAAAAACGCTCTTTTTTTATTTCGCACGAAACTGCGGAATTTGTCTGAACGCTGATATACGCCTGAGCTTCGCAAAAGCTGACGCTTGTGTCCTTATTTGTAACTGCGCCTGTCACAAGGACATCTCCCTCAAGCACAGCGTCACCGACATTGACGCATTGCGTTCCTTTGTACAGGTCGATTCGTTTGACCACTCCGCTGACAGAGGAGACAATATTTGTCGGCACTTGAGAATTGCTGCTGATCTGAGGAGCTTTGACCTTTTCTCTGACTTCAATCGCGGCGTTGCTTCCGTTCAGGTTTACTGCCGCCCAGTCGATACCGTCGATTTCAAGCAGCGCTTCATCGGCGGCTTTGCTGACATCTACGCGGCTTTTCAGCGTTCCGGGTTTTATGCCGATTTCTTCAAAAACGCTGACTATATCCTCCGACGGAATGTTCTCGTTGCCGACTACTTCGACGGTCCAGATAAATCTCGACAAAGCAAAAAATATCACCGAAAAAACAAATGCGGCTATCGGCAGAGCAAACCGGTATTTGTTGTGAAAAATCAAAAAAGGCAGTCCGACCTTTTTCTCTGCGTGCAAAATCATACCCGTCTTTTTTGCAAAGTGCCGCAGCATTTTGTAGTCGGCCGCTTCGACGCAGCCCAGAACACAATCGTCCTCACGGCGAACATCCCAGATAAAGATTTTGTTGTTTGAGCAAAGGTTGATGAATCTTTCCGAAAAGCCTCCCTGCGCGCGAAAGACCACATATCCGAGCAAATAATTTGAAAAATTTTCAAGAAACATATTCTCACCTGAATTCAATACAGTAAATTTTTCCGCTGATAACCGCCTGTTCAAAGTTGAGAGCCTTGAAACACAGGTCGATTCCGCTGAAGCGTATTGTGCCTTTAGACAGACTCAGACAGATACAATCCTGTGTGTATTCCAGCACTCCCTTGCATCCGTCGAGCACAACGCGGTTGTTTCCGAGAACTTCCATATAGCTCAGATCGCCTACAACGCTGAGCGGAAGCTCAAGCTTTTCGCAAAACATATCTTTTGCCGTCAGCGCAGGAGCAGACGGTTTTCTCTTTTTCGACAAATCGATCACCTCTCCAAATTATTATTTATGAAAGAGCGTCGATAAAAATTACGCGGCAGGCATAGGATTAAAGGGGGTGAGAAAATGGAAGAACAAAACAGACAAAAGTCGTATCATTTCGCCGTTTTGTGCGTGTGCGCTGCGGTGATTTTTATGATGATCAAAAATCCTGAGGGTGTGTCCAACGCCGCAAGAGAGGGGATCGATCTTTGCGTTTCAACAATGATCCCGACTCTTTTTCCGTTTCTTTTTGTGACGGCATTTCTGCTCAGAAGCGGAACTATAGATTTTATCGGCTCAAAAATGAGCAGGTTTGCTTCGCTTTTCAAGCTGTCGGGAAATGCTTTAGGAGTGTTTTTGATAAGTTTGTTTTCAGGATTTCCTGTCGGAGCAAGCATGATTTCAACAATGCTTGATGAAAGAAAAATCACAAAATCCGAAGCGGCAAGACTTATGAGCTGCTGCGTAAACGCAGGACCTGCATTTGTCATCAGCGCCGTTGGAGCCGGTATGTACCGAAGCCGCCGCGCAGGTATAATACTGTTTATATCTCTGACGATTTCAGCTTTAACAGTTTTTATCCTGACAGGATTTATAATGAAAAATGAAACCTCCTGTGAGAAAAAAGTAAAAGTTACTCCGTCCTTTTCTTCGAGCCTTGTTGACGGAGTGGCTGACGCAACAAAAAGCACAGTTTCCGTATGCGGATGGATAATCGTCTTTTCGTGCATAGGCTTTTTTCTTGCCGAAAGGGCAGGAGGAGTGATGATGTTTTTTGAAGTCAGTCTCGGCTGCAAGATCGCTTCTGATTACCCGTTGCCGATCGCTGCGCTTGTTATCGGGTGGAGCGGCTTGTGTGTTCACTGTCAGGTTTTTCACGCAGTAATAAAGTCTCAGATGAAAAAAAGGTTATTCTTCTTTTTCAGGCTGCTTAACGGCGCGCTGTCCGCAGGAATTTGTCAGGGGATCCTACACTTCTTTCCCTGCACGGTGCAAACCTTTGCGTCGTCTTCCGAGACAGTCGGCGCAGGAATGTCGTCAAATGCGGTTGCGTGCGCCGGACTGTTTATGATGTGCGCAATACTTATCCTTGATTTTGAAGAAAGCAGGACACAGGAAGGTCAAACTTTTGTCAAAAACCAAAAAACCAAAAAACCAGAAATTTTAAGAAAAAAAGAGAAAAGATGAGCATGAGAGAGATAAATTAAAGTCAGACAATGTTTTTGACCTTTTTTGACCTTTGAAGAAAATTAAAATACTGCTATAATAAGAGCATAAGGTCAAAGAAAGTCAAGGTCAAAAACAGGTTTAAATATTTTAGAAGGTGACAAAAATGAATCTCAGTAACATGATTGCAAAAATGATTATGGAAATGGTGGAAAATGAAGGCAGCACGGAAATACAGCGCAACGAGATGGCGCAGACGCTCGGCTGCGTTCCAAGTCAGATAAACTATGTAATTTCATCAAGATTTACGCCGGAAAGAGGGTATATCGTTGAAAGCCGGAGAGGCGGCGGCGGATACATACGCATCAGCCGGGTCGTCAGCGACAGGTCGGTGACGGTAATGGGACTTATCAATTCCATCGGCGCAGAAATTGACGAAAAAACCTGCCGTGCTCATATTTATAATCTCCACTATCAGAATATTCTGGACGATGAAGCGGCAAAACTTATGACGGCGGCAACAAGCGATAACTGCCTGAAGCTTGTCGAAAATCCGCAAAGGGACAAGGTCAGGGCGTCGATTTTCAAATATATGCTTCTGTCAACGACGAAATAAAGGAGGAAATTATTATGTTATGTCAAAAATGCGGAAAACATGAGGCAACAACCCATATCAAACAGGTCATCAACGGTGAGTTCGAGGAAATTTATCTTTGCTCAGACTGCGCAAGAAAATCAGGTTATACGGATTCGTTTTCAGGCTTCGGCTTTGATCTGAGCAGCTTTTTCCCGGGTTTTTTCACTCAGCCGAAAGCAGCGATTGACTCCGGCAAGGTGGAGAGATGTCAAAAGTGCGGAACTTCATTTAGAGAGATCGTCAAAAGCGGAAAAATCGGATGCGCAGACTGCTACGAAAAATTTTATGATCTTCTGATCCCGTCGATTCGCAGAATACACGGCAAAACCCAGCACAACGGAAAAGTTATTGATTCGGCTCAAACCGATGAAAAGCAGGAAAGCGCAGAGGGAAAAATCGAAAAGCTTAAAGCAAAGCTGCAGCAATCAGTTGAAAAACAGGAGTTTGAAGAAGCGGCGCAGCTCAGAGATGAAATCAAGGCTCTTGAAAGCGAGGCGAACAATCAATGAATAAATGGTATATCCGGCAGGGAAAGGACAGCGATGTTGTTCTCAGCACAAGAGTGCGCCTTGCAAGAAATGTTGCGGACTTTCCGTTTGTCGAAAAGCTTGATGACGAAAAGAGAATGCAGCTCAACGAACAAATCAGAGATGTGATTTTGCCGCTTGACAGCTCTTTTTCGTTTATCGAAATGAAAAATCTGAACGACGCTCAGAAAATTTCCATGGTCGAAAGACACCTTATCAGTCCCGAATATACAACGGCTCCAAACGGCAGAGCGCTCATTTTGTCCGACGACGAGGACATAAGCATAATGCTCAACGAGGAGGATCATATCAGGCTTCAGGTGATGGAAGCAGGCTTTGCGCTTGACGAGGCGTATGAAAAAGCGGACAAAATCGACAGCGCGCTTTCTTCGAAGCTCAACATTGCTTTTGACGAAAGACTCGGATACCTTACCCAGTGCATAACAAACCTCGGAACAGGAATGAGAGCGTCGCTTATGCTTCATTTGCCGGCGCTGACAAAGCAGGGAGTGATCTCCAGACTTGCCTCGACAGTATCAAAGCTCGGTTTGACTATCAGAGGAGCTTACGGCGAGGGCACATCACACACGGGAGACATTTATCAGCTCAGCAACCAGATAACCTTGGGGATCAGCGAAAAAGAAGCTCTCATAAATCTTGCTTCAATTGCAAAACAGATAATTGAGCAGGAGAGAAACGCAAGAAAAGAACTGGTCGAAAACGAGGATTATAAGGACAGTATATGGCGCGCATACGCAATACTGAAATACGCAAGAAAAATGAGCTGCGCAGAATTTATGCACTTTGCGTCTCTTGTGAGAGTCGGAGTGTCTCAGAACATTCTTGAAGCAGACATCGAAAAAATCAACGAACTTACGGTTTCCCTCCAGCCTGCGACAATAAACGCGCGAAGGAAGGAAAATCTTCCCTCTTCAAAGCGAGATGTTATCAGAGCAGAAGAAATCAGGGAAGCTTTGGGCGGATAAAATCCATGCCGCCCGAGCGCCGGGCCGCGCCCCTGTTGCCCGCAGGGAAGCGCTGCTTGGCTGCTGACATTATAATTAAGGGCAGAAAGGGCAGATATTTATGTATCAATTTTCAGGATTTACTCAAAAGGCAAATACAGCTCTCAACAATGCCGTTGCGGCGGCTGAACAGCTAGGACACGCTTATATCGGAAGCGAACATCTTCTTATGGGGCTTCTCAGCGTGGAGTCGGTGGCTCAGGCGGCGCTCAATTCAAAAGGCGTAACATTAGAGAGCGTCAGGCAGATAGTTGCCTCCTCGATAGGTGTCGGCGCGCAAACTGTTTTGACGCCGGCAGACCTTACTCCGAGGTCAAAGCACATCATTGAAGACGCGTCAAGTCTTGCTTACTCAAAAAACCATTCGCTCATCGGAACGGAGCATTTGCTCGTAAGCGTTGTTTCGGAAAACGAAGGTTATGCCGCCGCGATCCTTTCTCAGCTCGGCGTTTCAGCCGGAGAGATCGTATCTGCGCTCAACAAGTCGTTTGATCAGGGAGCAGGATCGTTTGAAAAGAAAAACGCAGGGGAAAGAACAGGTAAAAGCTCAACTCCCAACCTTGATAAGTTTGGCAGAGATCTGACCGAGCTGGCAAGTCAAAACAAGATCGACCCCGTAATCGGCAGACAAAAGGAGATCGACAGAGTAGTTCAGATCCTGTCCAGAAGAACAAAAAATAACCCATGCCTTATCGGTGAGCCGGGCGTAGGCAAAACGGCTATTGCCGAAGGTCTTGCGCTCAAAATCTCAAAGGGCGAGATCCCCGATATTCTGAAGGGCAAGAGAGTTTTTGCGCTCGATCTGACGGGAATGGTCGCAGGTACAAAGTACAGAGGCGACTTTGAGGAACGAATCAAAAACGCGATGGACGAAGTCATAAAGGACAAAAACATTATTCTCTTTATCGACGAGATACACAATCTTATCGGCGCAGGCTCCGCAGAGGGCGCTGTTGACGCGGCAAATATTCTCAAGCCTTCTCTTGCAAGGGGAGAAATTCAGCTTATCGGCGCAACAACTATTGATGAATACAGAAAGCACATCGAAAAAGATGCGGCGCTTGAAAGGAGATTCCAGCCTGTGACAGTCGGTGAGCCGACTCAGGAGGAAGCGCTTGAAATACTCAAAGGACTTAAAGATAAATACGAAGCTCACCATAAAGTAAAAATCACCGAAGACGCGCTCGTTGCCGCAGTGAAGCTTTCGACAAGATATATAGGCGACAGATTCCTTCCCGACAAGGCGATTGACCTTATCGACGAAGCGGCTTCAAAGGTCAGGCTGAGAGCTTATGTTGCTCCGCCTGCGATCAAGGAGCTTGAAGACAAGCTTAAAAACATTTCCGGCGAAAAAGCTGCCGCCGTAAAAGAACAAAACTTTGAGCTTGCGGCTAAGCTTCGAGACGAAGAAAAAGAAGTGACTGCTCAGCTTGAAAGCGAAAGAGAAGAGCAGATGAAAAAAACTTCCGGCGTCACAGGAGAAGTAATAGCTGAAGACATCGCTCAAATTGTCTCTGACTGGACGGGAATACCCGTTTCGCAGTTGACGAGAGAGGAAAGCGAAAGACTGCTTAACATGGAAAGCGAGCTTCACGAGAGGATCGTCGGTCAGGACGAAGCCGTAACAGCCGTATCAAAAGCGATAAGACGCGGCAGAGTCGGACTCAAAGACCCGAAAAGACCGACAGGCTCGTTTATCTTCCTCGGACCGACAGGCGTCGGCAAAACAGAGCTTTGCAAGGCTCTGGCTAAATCCATGTTCGGAGATGAAGATGCGATGATCCGTTTTGATATGTCCGAATATATGGAAAAGCATACAGTCTCCAGACTTGTCGGATCGCCTCCCGGATACGTAGGCTATGAAGAAGGAGGACAACTGACCGAAGCTATAAGAAGAAAGCCGTATTCAGTAGTGCTCTTCGACGAAATAGAAAAAGCGCACCCCGATGTTTTCAATATGCTTCTTCAAATCCTCGAAGACGGCATACTCACGGATTCTCAGGGCAGACGCGTTGATTTCAAAAACAGTATAATCATCATGACATCAAATGTCGGCGCAAGTCTGATCACCGACAAAACAGGCGGTCTCGGATTTTCGGGCGGCGAAAGCGGTGCGATGGATTATGAAAAAATCAAGGATAAAGTTATGGGTGAGCTCAAGCGTTGCTTCAAGCCCGAATTTATCAACCGCGTTGACGATATTATCGTCTTCCATCAACTGACTCAGGAAAACATTGAAGAAATTGCAAAGAGAATGTTAAAGACGCTTTCCGACAGGGTCAGAAGTCTCGGAATAGAGCTTTCATTTGACGATGAGGTTATCGAAAAAATCGCAAAAGCCGGATTTGATCCCATCTACGGCGCAAGACCTTTGAGAAGAGCTGTCAGATCGCAGATCGAAGACAGACTTTCGGAAAAAATGCTCGACGGCTCAGTTGCGCCTGAGAAAAAGTATGTCTGCAAAACAGACAAAGATGAATTTGTTTTCGTCGAAGAATAACAGACAAAAACATCCCTAAAGCAAAAAAATGAGATGATCGTGCCGATAAAGACACTTTCATCTCGTTTTTTCTGTTTGTCTAAAAGCTTATAGCCTTATAATATTTTTGCCTTCGTTCAGACGGTATTCTTTTTTGTCTCTGATTGCAAAAACATTTGCGCCGGACGGAACTTCAACCTCGGCAGAGCCGTTTTTCATGTCGGTTTTTACGCTGACTTTTCCGAAGTCAAATTCAAGGTATCCTTCGACATCGCCTGAAATTTTATTCGGCTTAGGCTCAACAATGATTTTTTCAAAACCGTATGAGTTTTTATCCTGCCTTATGCCAAGCAAATAAAACTGAAGGTATTTCACGACACTGCCGAACATCGGGTGAAACATGGAACGGGTGTTCTGCCATTCCTCCCAAATCGTAGTTGCGCCGTTTTTCATCATAAAGCCAAAAGAAGGACATTCCGTTCTCGAAAGAACTTCCGATTCGATTTCGCCCAAGCCGTTTTCAAACATCAGCTTTGCAACAAGATCTGTTCCGAAAATGCCCGTATTGATAGGGGACGATTTAACAAAACTTACAAGGTTTTTAAAGGTTCTCTCGTCGCCCAGACCGAGATCTGCCGCAAAAGCATTTGCGCAGTTGTCGTTGCTGCAGAAGTCGCCTGTTTTTTCATCGTAAAAATGCCTTGTAAGAGCGTCGGAAACAAAGCGTCTCTTTTGAACAAGCGAGTCAACATATTCTCCAAAGCCGATATCCTTTGCAGTTGCGATCAGGCGGTCAAGCGAGCGGACATAAAAATA
>JAFSTS010000145.1 GCA_017445685.1 Clostridia bacterium
ATTATCTTTCAAAAGACGAATCCAAAAACAAAGTCACTGTCAGCAAAAAAATGACAGACGGAGCAAAAACCATACGCACTAAATACGAAGTTATTCAATCAAAAAACGGTTTGAGTCTCGTTGAAGTCGAGCTGCTCACAGGCAGAACTCACCAGATCCGCTCGCATTTTGCGTCTAT
This sequence comes from Clostridia bacterium, assembly GCA_017445685.1. Next base: position 179 of record JAFSTS010000145.1, read on the forward strand.
CGGGCACCCTCTTCTCGGCGACGGAAAATACGGAAAGAACGAGCTTGGCAAAAAACTCGGCTGCAAAAAGCAGTGCCTTTGCTCCTATAAGCTGACATTCGATTTCACAACCGACGCAGGTGATTTGCAGTACCTCGACAAACAGACTTTTCAAATAGACGATATCTGGTTTGAAAAAGAATTTTTCGGATGATTTAGTGTTTATATACTCGCGGCACTCTCTTATTGATGTCGCAGACAAATTCATAGTTAAACCTTCCGCAAAGCTTGGAAAGCTCTTCGACAGTTATTTCCTCACCGCCGTCTTTTCCGACAAGCGTGACCCTGCTTCCCCTCTTTACATCCGGAATATCCGTCACATCGACCATAAACTGATCCATACACACGCGTCCTGTTATCCGGGCGCGTTTTCCGTTTATAAGAACATAACCGCAGTTTGACAGCGATCTCGGATACCCGTCTCCATAGCCGACGGGGATAGTCGCGATCTTCATTTTTTTGTTTGAAACAAATGTCGAGCCGTAGCTGAGTGTTGTTCCTGCTTCGACCTGCTTGACAAGCGTGACATGACTGATAAGACTCATGACGGGCTTAATAGAATAGTTTTCAAATTTGACTTCGTCGGACGGATAAAGACCATAGTTTATTATACCGCTTCGTACCATATCGAGAAATCCGCCGTCAAAATCCATCGCGCCTGCTGAATTGCAATCATGTTTTATAGGAATTTTCACTCCGTTATTTTCTAACTCTGCAACAAATGTTTCGAAGATATCACGCTGCTTTTCCGTAAAGGATTTGTCTGTCATGTCAGCGCAGGCAAAATGGGTAAAAATACCTTCTATCTCAATATTTTCAAGCTTTGATATTTTCATAATATCATCAAAGCTATCCTTGTTTGGCAAAAAACCTATTCTGCCCATTCCCGTGTCTATTTTCAAATGTATTGCGGCTTTTTTCGAAATCTTTTTCGCCGCCATGTCAATTTCCTTTGCAGTTTCAAAATCAAACACTGTAAGGCAAATATCGTTTTTCAAAAGCTCAGGATAATCTTCCGGGAAAACATATCCCAAAATCAAAATTCGTCCCGGTATTCTATATTTTCTGAGTTCATCAGCTTCCTCCGCCGTCGCAACGGCAAAATTGCTGAATCCGTTTTCACAAAGCGCTTTGGCGCACTTAACAGCGCCATGACCGTAAGCGTCGGTTTTAATGACCGCCATAACTTCGGTCTTCGTTCTTTCTTTTACGCTTTTCAGGTTGTCAACAAGGTTGCCAAGGTCGATCTCGGCGTATACTCTTTTGAGTGACATTTTTATACCGGCTTTCAAAAAATGTTACAAAACAGTCAGTTTTCGGCTCAATTTCTGCAAAAAAGATTTTGAGTCCAATTTTTCGGACTCTGTTCAAATTTTTTCGAACATTTGTGTTGACATTTTTAATGTTGTGGGTTAAAATAGAGACATCAAATAAAACAAATGTTCGAAAGGTTGTGTTTTTATGTCATTTGTATTTTTTACATCAATTGAAATTCTCTTTGCATTTGTCCTCATTCTCGAAATCAAAAACAAACAAAAGCTCATTGATTTTGAGGACAGAGTCATCAGACGAATCAGAAGAAAAATCAAACGCCGTGTATACGGCGAAAATGTCTGTAAAGTCTGCGAATCAAAAATTCCGCAGGAGCTTAAAAAGAGCGCATAACATCTTTTTCAAAAATATATGACGTTACTGAGCCGGAGCCGCCGTCATACAGCGAATTTTTCATGTAAACGGCAGTAATGTTGTTGACGGGATCCACCCAGAAATGTGTTCCGTAAGCTCCGCTCCAGCCGAATGAGCCGACAGGCAACGGATATTTTTTGCTGATTATCACACGGACTCCGAGTCCCCAGCGATGATAATCCTGCTTCATTACGGAATCCGGCACAAGGGGAGAGGACATCTTCCTGACGAGATTTTCGTCCAAAACACGACTGCCTCCGATTCCCACGCCGTAATTAAGCA
>JAFSTS010000146.1 GCA_017445685.1 Clostridia bacterium
AACATAGACCTTTACAATCATCACTGCAGAGAATTTTCGTTGGTAGCGAAAGAAAAACATCTTCTGTAATCAGAGAATCAAGATCAAAACGCATATCCTCGATTAACATCAGCTCGTCATTTTCCTCGTTATTGAGCGATGAAACAAGCGTGTGAAAAAACCGAAAATCAAATTCCCTCTTCACGCTTTCGGCGCAACGGTCGCAAAAACCATCGAAAAAAGCCTTCACATCAGCCGTCAGCTCAACGATACCTGCCGTATTTTTAACAACTCCCTTGACCATTACGGGAGCTTTGAATGGAAAAATACCGCCGTATTCGCATTCCGACAAATCCAATTCATATTCAAACGAAAGCTTCTCGCCGAGATTGTTGAAAATCGGTTCCAACTCAATAAACATAATTCACCTCAGCTATTGTGCAAAAGATATTATATAAGGAATATTTGGTTTTGTCAATAAAAAAATCAAACTTTCTTGCAAAAATCAAAGATTTCTTTGGGAAGTTCGTCTTCATCAGCGGAAACTGTGAACACAATGCTGATATCCTTGAGAGCTTCAAGGTCGCTGACTTCACGAAGGAATTTGCTAAGCTTGTCGTAATCTCTGCCGCCTATGCGAAGAGTTGCGTCAACGAACATATCTGTAATATCGTTGTCGCCTGCCGCAACACCTGCCAAAAATCCGAAGAAGCAGTCATAGCCACTGATTTTATATTCGTTGGAGTCGATGAGTCTTGCGCGATAGTTAATATTTGTTCTCAACTGGATACCCTGTTCGATACAGATAACATGTCCGTTTGAGGTCTCAACTGCTGAGTTTGTCATTTCGATAAGTTTTTTTGTCTTGCCGGAGCCTTTGCGTCCGATGATCAATGAAATCATAATAAATCTCCTTTGGTGTTATATCAAATATGCCGGCTGTGCCGATCATAATTTGTCCTTTATCTGAGTTTTTTTTCAAGTTCGGCTTTCTGCTCTTCAAATCCGGGTTTTCCGAGAAGAGCAAACATATTTTTCTTATAGCTTTCAACGCCCGGCTGATCAAACGGGTTTATGCCGAGGATATATCCTGAGATCGCGCACGCTTTTTCAAAGAAATAGATCAGCTCGCCGCAGTTATATTCGTCCATTTTTTCAAGCTCAATGACGAAATTCGGCACACCGCCGTCGGTATGGGCAAGAATCGTGCCCTCAAAAGCTTTTCTGTTTACGAAAGACAGAGACTTGCCTGCAAGGAAGTTGAGTCCGTCAAGATCTTCGGGATCTTCCTCAATAATGATATCCCTTCGCACTTCGTCAAAGACGACTACGGTTTCAAAAAGAGTTCTCTCTCCCTGCTGGATATACTGTCCCAATGAATGAAGGTCGGTCGAGAATATTGCAGATGACGGGAAAACGCCTTTGTTTTCCTTGCCCTCGCTCTCGCCGAAAAGCTGCTTGAACCATTCGTTCATCAAAGCAAACGAAGGCTCATAGGAAATGAGCATTTCGATCTTTTTGCCCTGACGGTAAAGAAGGTTTCTCATTGCGGCATATTTGTAACAGTCGTTCTTTTCAAGGTCGCACACGCTATATCTTTTTCTTGCGTCATTTGCGCCCTGCATGAGCTTGTCGATGTCGATTCCTGCAACGGCTATCGGCAAAAGTCCGACGGCAGTGAGAACGGAATATCTTCCGCCGACATCATCGGGAACGACGAAAGTTCTGTAACCTTCACGGTCGCTTAACTTTTTAAGCGTGCCTTTCGCCCTGTCAGTCGTGACATAGATCCTCTTGGAAGCTTCGATCTTGCCGTATTTCTTCTCAAGCAGATCTTTGAATATCCTGAAAGCCACGGCAGGCTCAGTAGTGGTGCCTGACTTTGAAATCACATTTACAGAAAAATCCCTGTTTTTGCATAGGTCATAAATCTCCTGAAGCGCTGTAGGGCTGATGGAATTGCCCGCAAAAAATATCTGAGGCGCATCATCGGTTAAAAGATTATATTTTTCCGACTTGCAAAACTCTATGACCGCTCTTGCACCGAGATAAGATCCGCCGATGCCGATGACAACGAGAATATCGGAATCCTTTTTGATTTTTTCGGCTGAATCCTTGATAAGATCAAATTCTTTTTTATCGTAAGTTTCTGGAAGATCGACCCATCCGAGAAAGTCGCTGCCCGCTCCGCTTTTTGATACGATCTTCTCATGCGCGTCTTTTACTTCAAAAGCGATAGCCTCTAAATCTTTTTTATCAATAAACCGCTGTGAATACTTGCTGTTAAACCTAAGTGCCATCTCATACACCCCTATCTTGCATAAATTATACTATATTTGGAAGTTTGTTTCAAGTGCTTTTTGGAATGTTTATAATTTTTTTAACATTTAGCACAAAAAAAGGACTGTCCGATCTTGCCGAAAACTTCAGCGCAAAATCCGGACAGGTCCGTGCTTTTTAAGATAGTCTGAACTCTTTCAATATGTATCCGTCATACACAAAGCCGAGCTTTTTTTCTTCGCCCTTGTTCGCAAACTTAATTGCAAGATTGCTTGCATAGACATTTTCAAGCATATTTTCAACCGAGCCGTCAAGCCCGTAAATCAGGCTGTTGTCGCTGTCAAGGCAGCATTTTCCGTCTGTCGGCAAAAACACGCTTGCCTTCTCCATCGCGGCGGATTTTTCAAGGCAGAGCCAGCCTTTTACTCCCTTGAAAACAGTTTTGCCCCAAAGCTTGCCGTCAACATTTTTCTTTTCAAGAACGCATATTTCGGTGTTTTTCGAAACAAAGCCTATCTGCGCTCCGTCCGGGGCAGTCATGAAAACAGCGTCATTTTGACCGGAAGTACGCCATATTTCACCGATTTTCAGAGCCTCGGTCAAGTCAGACTCTTCGGGATAATTGTTGTAACCGTGCTTGCGGACATGGCTCGGATAATCGAAATAGCAGATGTCAAGGTCAACCGCAGAAGACACACCTTTTACCCTGCCCTTGTCCGTAT
>JAFSTS010000147.1 GCA_017445685.1 Clostridia bacterium
ATTGTCCTCCGCGCTAAGCTGCATTCCCTTGGCAGGAATATTTTTAGTCTTATATCTGTACGGCTTCGCAAACTCTCCGCTCTTATAATCTCTGGCATGGTCAAGACGCTGACCTTTTCTCAAAGACATTACGCTCACACCCTGGGTATCCTTCATGGACTTCGGAGAAATCATCCCGGTGTTGACAAGAAGATATCTCGAATCAGTCGAGACAAGGACGATATCCTTATCCTCTTCAATGTGCATGAATGAGACTATCGGAGATTTGTCGCTATAGGCTTTGATCAGCTTTTTCCTGTTCGTCTTGGTAGCGTAGGATTTCATGTCGACCTTTGCGACTTTTCCGTTTTCAAAGAAGAAAAGCATATATCCGCTGTAGTCCTTCGTAGCAGCCATGAATATCGCCGTTTCGCCTTCCTCCATGGAGAGCTTTGAGCCTGCAAAATCTCCGAGGACACTGGCTTTCGTGTCGTCAAAGTCGTTGTCGTTTGATTTATAGACCTGATTCTTATTAGTGAAAAAGAGCAGATCAATGTTGTTCGTGGTTTCGCTTTCGAAGATGACTTCGTCACCCTCTTTCAGCTTATGCTCTCCCGATTTCAACCACGAATTAGGCAATATTTTTTTGAAGTATCCCTCTTTTGTAAAGAAGATGAACACAGGATAATCGGGAATTTCCTCTTCTCCTTCCTCCTCTTCGTCAAGGTCGGAAGCATAGATGATCTCGGTTTTACGCTCTTTTGAATATTTTTCAATGACCTCCTGAAGCTCGCCGACAATAAGCTTTTTGATCTTGCCCTTGCTGGAAAGAATATCTTCCATTTTTGCAATATCCTTTTCAAGCTGATCGGTATCCTTAGTCCTCTTGAGAATGTATTCCTTATTGAGATGACGCAGCTTGATCTCAGCGACATATTCAGCCTGAACTTTATCTATGCCAAAGCCTATCATCAAATTCGGAACAACTTCCGCTTCTTCTTCGGTATTTCTGATGATACGAATAGCTTTGTCGATATCAAGAAGTATTTTCTGCAAGCCTTTGAGAAGATGAAGTCTCTGGCGGGATTTTTCAAGATCAAAGAAAATCCTGCGTTTGACGCATTCCATTCTGAAAGCTATCCATTCGTTGAGTATCTCACGCACGCCCATGACCTTTGGAGAGCCGCCGACAAGGATATTGAAGTTGCAGGAGAAAGTATCTTCAAGGCTCGTCGCTTTAAACAGCTTCTTCATCAGCGCGTCAGGGTCTGTGCCGGACTTTATGTCAATTGTGATCTTCAGGCCGTTTTTATCAGTTTCGTCGCGAATATCCTTTATCTCCTTGAAGCTGCCTGCTTTTATGCGTTCAATTATTTTATCAATAATAACTTCCGCAGTTGTCGAAGCAGGGATCTCGGTTATGTCGATACATTTATTAGCTTTGTCAAAAGTATACTTTGCGCGAAGCTTCAGACCGCCTCTGCCGGTGTTGTAAACATTTTCAAGCGCCTCACGCTCATAGATAAACTGTCCGCCGCCGATAAAATCAGGCCCGTGGAGAGTTTCAAAAATGTCAAAGTCGGGATTTTTTATAAGACCTATTGTAGTCTCACATATCTCGCGCAGGTTAAAAGAACAGATAGAGCTTGCCATACCTACGGCAATCCCCGTGTTTGCATTGATGAGAACTGACGGGAAAGATACCGGAAGAAGCGTCGGCTCTTTCATGGTGCTGTCGTAGTTGTCAACAAAATCTACAGTATCCTTGTCGATATCCTTAAAAAGCTCCGAGCATATACTTTCAAGCTTCGCCTCGGTATATCTGGAAGCTGCCCACATCATATCTCTTGAATATGCCTTACCGAAGTTTCCTTTTGAGTCGACATAAGGATGTAAGAGCGCTTCATAGCCTTTTGAAAGTCTGACCATCGTGTCATATATCGCAGCGTCGCCATGGGGATTCAGGCGCATTGTCTGACCGACGATATTTGCGGATTTTGTTCTTCCCGAAGTGAGAAGCCCCATTTTATACATCGTATAAAGCAATTTTCTGTGTGACGGCTTGAAACCGTCTATTTCAGGAATAGCGCGAGATACGATAACGCTCATGGCGTAAGGCATATAGTTAGTCTCCAGCGTTTGAGTTATCGGCTGAACGACCACTTCGCCTGCTCCGGCAATATGGGCATTGGGGTTTATCTCTTCATTTTTAACTTCAATTTTCTTTTTCTTAGCCATATTTTCACCTTCTCTCAGCTAAGGTCGGTCATGTCAATATACATATATCCGTCCTGAGCAATATGGTCTTTTCTTCCCTGTAAATTGTCGCCGAGAAGAAGCTCGAATTTTTCGCTCATAAGCTCGGCGTCTTCGCTGCGGACGCTGATAAGTCTTCTCGTCTTGGGATTCATCGTCGTCAGCGACATCATGTCGGCATCGTTTTCACCAAGACCTTTTGAACGCTGGATAGTATATTTTTTACCCTCAAGTTCGGCAAGTATTTCAGCCTTTTCCTTTTCCGTATAGGCAAACCATGTTTCATCCTTGCAGTTTATCTCATACAGCGGAGACTCGGCAATATACACTTTTCCGGCTTCAAGTATTCCCGGAACAAGACGGTATATCATCGTCAGCACAAGCGTTCTTATCTGATAGCCGTCAACATCGGCATCGGTACAGATGATGACCTTGTCCCACAAAAGATTATCAATATTAAATGAAGACAAGTCTTTGTGAGCTTTTGAGTTGACTTGAATACCGCAGCCAAGAACTTTTATAAGATCCATGATGATCTCGCTTTTGAAAATTTTGCTGTAGTCGGATTTGAGGCAGTTGAGTATCTTGCCTCTGATGGGAATTATTGCCTGAAATTCCGAATCCCTTGCCTGTTTACAAGAACCGAGAGCCGAATCGCCCTCCACGATAAACAGCTCGCGTTTTTCGATATCGCGGCTTCGGCAGTCTACGAATTTCTGAACTCTTGTACGGAAGTCGTTGCCCGTTTTGAGAGTCTTTTTCAGGTTTACTCTCGTGCTTTCCGCCTTGACTCTGGAGCGCATATTGACAAGCACCTGATTGGCAATCTTCTCAGCGTCCATTTTGTTTTCCACAAAATATATCTCAAGCTGATGCTTGAAAAACTCAGTCATCGCTTCCTGAATGAATTTATTGGTGATGGCTTTTTTAGTCTGGTTTTCGTAGGAAGTCTGCGTTGAAAAAGACGATACGACAAGCGCAAGGCAGTCCTCTATATCCTGAAAGGTGATCTTCGGATCGGATTTGACATATTTGCCGTTTTGTTTCAAATATGCGTCGATCTGGTAGACAAAAGCATTTCGCACAGCTTTTTCCGGCGCGCCGCCATGCTCAAGGAAACTGGAGTTATGGTAATACTCCTTCATCTGACAACTGTTGGAAAAGCAGACAGAAGCATTGATCTTCAACCGATAGTCCTTCTGATCTTCCCTGTCCCTGCCGACTCTTTCCGCGCTCCAGGTCTGGATCGAAGTAAAAGCTCCGTCTCCCACTGTTTCCTTTAAATAGTCTTCAATACCGTTTTCGTACATATATTCAAAGGTTTCAAAGCCCTTTGATGTTTCGTTTTTCAAAACGAACTTGATGTTTGCATTGACAACGGACTGGCGTTTGAGAACATCCTGAAAATAAGAAAGCGGAATATCAATATCAGTAAAAACATCAAGATCGGGTCGCCACTTGATTCGAGAGCCTGTATCCTTTTTCGAATAAGGCTCCTTGATCATGTCGCCCTTGATCTCACCCTTTTCAAAATGAAGAAGATATCTGTTTGAGCCATAGTGTATTTCCGCATCCATATATTCGGAGGAATACTGCGTGGCGCACAATCCAAGACCGTTCATACCAAG
>JAFSTS010000148.1 GCA_017445685.1 Clostridia bacterium
GCGTCCCTGAACTTCAACATTTTTGCGTATAGTTTCTCTGTAAGCAACTCTCGGAACAGTCAGATCAACCTCAACGCCGAGTTTTGCAAGCTTCGCAACAACAACATCAAGATGCTGTTCGCCGAGGCCGGAAAGAACCTGTTCTTTAGTTTCGTTGTTGATAGCAAAGCTGAGAGTCGGATCTTCTTCGATAATTCTTGCAAGGCCGGACGCAACTTTTTCTTCCTCGCCTTTCTTTCTGACTTTAACAGCCTTTGAAAGACAGGGAGCAGGGAAGCTGACGCCTTTAAGCTCGATTTTATCTTTTGCCGTAGTCATGGTGTCGCCGGTCTTGAAGCTGCCGAGCTTGGAAACAACACCGATGTCACCTGCCGGGATACAGGAAGCGTCTTCCTGCTTGCCGCCTCTGACAGTAATGATTTTGCCCATTCTTTCTGCTTCGCCTGTGCGCGAATTGAAAGCAGGAACATCAGAGGAGATTTTGCCGCTGACAACTTTGAAGTAAGACATTTTACCTACGAACGGGTCGGCAACAGTCTTAAAGCAGATCGCTGCAAGAGGTCCGTTTTCGTCGCAGGCGATGTCGCCTTCGCCGGCTGCGTCTTTTGCGGACGGAACGATATCGACGATAGCGTCAAGAAGAAGTTCAACAGCGTCAAGCGTAAGACCTGCGCACGCGAATACCGGGATAAGGGTCTTATCCTTTACTCCGGCGAGAAGTCCTTTTTTAATCTCGTCGGGAGTGAATGCTTCGCCTTCGAAGAATTTTTCCATCAATTCGTCGTCTGCGGACGCAACTGCTTCAAGGAAAATATCTTTCATCGAAGCAACATTGTCGTCTTCGGGCATCGGGCATTCTTTCTTTGCGCCGTCTGCAAATGTATAAGCTTTGTCGCTGATGAGATCAACATAGCACTTAACGGTTTCGCCGTCATAGCAGGGAACGACTGCCGGACATATAGCCGAGCCGTATTCACCCTGAAGAGCGGAGAAAGTTTTGTAGAAATTTCTGTGTTCGGAGTTACACTTTGTAACAGCGATTATTTTGGAAATATCGGCGGCTGTTGCAGCCTTGTAGGCTTTTTCAAGGCCGACATCTATGTCGCTGCCTGCGGATGTTACGATAAGCGCGCAGTCACCGGCGCGGATACCTTCGCTCATTCCGCCTGCAAAGTCGAAAAGACCGGGAGTGTCGATGATGTTGACTTTTGTATTTTTCCATTCGAGCGGAGCAACAGCAGTTGAAATGGAAACCTTGCGTTTTCTTTCTTCTGCGTCGAAGTCCATTACGGTATTGGCGTCAAGAACTTTGCCCAATCTATCTGTGGCTTTTGCCAAAAACAGCATAGCCTCGCAAAGAGATGTCTTTCCTTTGTCGCCATGACCTACAACGGCGATATTTCTGATATTATTTGCAGAATAAATTTTCACTTTGTTTCCTCCTTAAGTGGAATTTCAGGTATGACAGTGAATAATCATACAAGTTACAGAAACCATTATAACACCATCGAGAAAAAAATTCAATAAAAACTTTTCAAAAAATGAAGTGATTTTTATAAAAATTATAAAAATAGCATATATTTAATGTTAATCAATCAAAAAAAATATTTCTGAAGTTAAAAATGAACACACTCTGCATTGACAAAGCAAAAAATTTTTGATAAAATACCAAAGTGCGGTGAGAAAAATAAGCCTAAAATTTAATAGATATGCCCCCGTAGTTAAATGGATATAAGAACCTGACCGCAAGCGGTCAGAACCTTGTTACTCACTTCATTCGTAATAAGAACCTGCCTGCGGCAGAACCTTGTTACTCGCTTCATTCGTAATAAGAACCTGCCTGCGGCAGAACCTTGTTACTCGCTTCGTTCGTAATAACAAGATCCACGCTTGGAGTGGAAGAAAATTAAATAGATATGCCCCCGTAGTTAAATGGATATAACAAGATCCTCCTAAGATTTAGTTATCGGTTCGATTCCGGTCGGGGGTGCCAGAAAAAGCCGTTCCGGAAGGGACGGCTTTTTCAACGATATAAATCCGCCTTGTGGATTTATATCATATCACATTCGGCGTAAGACGAATATATCACAGTTTGCGTCAGCAAAGTATTTCACATCGAGCGAAGCAAGATATATCACTTTTGTATTCGTTAAATGGATATAAGGACCTCTCGATTTTGTAGCCAAATCAAAGATTTGGACAAAATCGGAGAACCTTGTTACTCGCTTTGCTCTGTAATGATCATTAAAATCAGACCTATTTTCGCGGCATGAAATCTGTTTTAAAAGCGAAGTGTGGATCGTGTCCGGGGAAAGGCAGCTTGCCGCTTGACTTTTTTTGGATGGATATAATATAATGTAGGCAAGACTCATGAAAGGAAGAACAATTATGGGACTGTTTGACTCGTTCAAAAACAACACTCAAAGCGCCGCAGCCTCAGAAAACAAAACCGTGGATATCGTATTTTCCGTGTTGCCTGAAAATCTGGAGCAATTCAAGGCTTTGCCGCAGGCAGCGCTTTCAAGTCCGTTTGACACGGCTGCGCTGACTGTGCTTGCATTTTGCTTTTACCCGAAAGACAAGGAGCTGTCGCTTCAGATGCTCGAATTTCTTAGGGGTCCCAGACCGCTCAGTCCGATGGATAAACAGTTTATCAACGATAGATTTATGGATAAGGATTATGTGCCGAGGTCATATTTTGCCGGCGCAACGCCTCTCAATGACTATGCTCCTGCGCAGCCGTACACGCTGAGAATCAGCGAAAACCCGTATTCGTATCATGAGGAAAACTACGCGAAGCTCTTCCTTTCCTCCGGCGGAGCAGACAGCCCTCGCTCGGTGCTGCTTCGTCTTGCAAAGGACGGCAAATGGTATTTGTGGGAGCAGTACCTGCTTGCTGATATTCGCCATCCTGAAAGCAGCAACCCCTGGGCATAAATGTGAATAAGAAAACCAGCGTGCCAAATTGATCTGTACGCTGGTTTTGTTTAGACTTTGACAAATTTTGAAGTTATAATGTCGCTTACGCCGAGGGAAATGTATTTTTTCAAAGCTTTGCGGCTGTTGAGATCATAGCAGCCGAAGGGTATTTCCGCCTGCTTGAGTTTTTCAACGGTTTCTTCGTCGTTTTTGCTGTTTTTGCTGTTGAAAATTATCTCAACATTTTTCACAACATTCATGCTTTCGATAATTTCATCGGTCACTTCGTCGACCTTGTACCAAAGGCTGATCAACGGATATTTTTCAGCTATTTCGCAAATAAGTGAAAAATCGTCAGACATCACGATTATCATGCCTGAGTGCTCGTACGATTTGAGTATAAATTCTATCTGATGTGCGGAGTCTATATTATGCGGATACACCACCGGGGTTACGGATATCTCCGTGCAGTGAAAAATCATGTCCTCGCAAAGCAAAATGGGGCTGCCTGTTTTTTTACCCTTGAAAAGCAGATCGTGTTGCAAAAGGTCATAGTATGTAAAACTGCCGACTGTTCCTTTTTCGCCGATTATGCTTTTAAGATTTTCCTGAGGTACACAAACCGTTTTGCCGTCCTTTGTAAGATATGTGTCAAGCACAAAAGAATCAAACATATTTTCCGACGCTGTATCAATGCTGTCAAGAATAAAAGGGGGAGAATCCTTGAAATAGTTTTTGTCAACGCAAAAGGACACTGCGTCTACTGCCTGTGCGCCTACGATATCCGTCGCGCTTTGATGAAGGTAGTCCGATACTTTTGAAGAGAGATAAACGCAGACATTTACCAGGAGGATCAGAGATATCAGAACGCTCAGTACCATCTTTCTATTTTCTTTGAGGAAGCTTGCCATTTTAACATCCTTTCACCGATTTACTTTCCGCAGTATTCCTCCCGCCGCAAGCCGGAACTCATATATACGGAATTAAGAAAGCCGGAACAGTTTTCATTTAAACAGATTATTTTTTTGCATTTTCTTCGAAAAGCTATTTCCCTGACTTTTGAAATAAGCAGACAAACGCTGTCGTAATCTTTTTCACTTGCAAAACAGACGCCGCACACAAAAACAGTGCCGCCTGAGGAAAAGGCAAGCGACGGCTGGATTGACACTTCGCAGCTTGCGACGATCTCTGAGCCGCTTTGGCAAACAACGATAAACCGATTCTTATTTCCCAAAAAGTTTTCAATAGAACTTACGCTTTTTTCGCAAACGGTTTTGATGGGGGAAA
>JAFSTS010000149.1 GCA_017445685.1 Clostridia bacterium
AAAATTGTGTTGTTTTCATAATCCAAATACGGACAGCGTGCCATTTGATTCACCTCCTCTATCAATGATTTATTTTTTAATAAATATGTAGGGATATGACCTTCTACATAAAAATTACCAAAAAAACAAGCACTTAAATGATCATTAAAGCAATTTTGTCAATGCAGATATACCTTTCCATTTTTATAAAACCGTTTAAACCCATGTATTTAGACAAAATAATATTTTCATATGCAAAAAAGACTAAAATGATTATATATTTCTCAAAATATCGATGTCAAGCGAATTTGGAATATGACAGGTATTTGTGGGTGAATGACGGGTAAATCTATATTTACAGCGTCAAAAAGCTGATTGATTTATCAAAAATTTGATCTGTGCAAATGAGTATTTGTGACCATGATATCACATTTTGTGATATATGTCAATATCTCAATTTGTGAAATGTATAATAGGCTCGGAAGTGGTTTATATGCGACTGAAAGAACTGCGTGAGGACAACGATTTAAGGCAAATTGATATCGCAAAAAAGCTGAACGTTTTGCAAAACACATATTCTCAATACGAAAACGGTCAGCGGCAAATACCGATCAATTTGTTGATAAACTTATCCGAGTTTTATAAAACCTCTGTGGATTATATTTTGGAATTAACAGACGAAAAGAAGCCATATAAAAGAAGAAAAAAATGAGCGCAAAAAGTGTGGGGCTGCCGCATTTAGCGAAAAGCATTAAAGCAAGATAGCAAATAAAGGATGATCGTACGAAATTCAACCACGATCATCCTTTTAACTTATGTTCTTAAAATATAATTGCTAAACAAAACGCTTTAATTCGACATTTTTTCTTTTAAGCGAGCCACAACCCCTTTTCTTTAAATTTCCTCTTGACAATAGAACATTTGTTCTGTATAATGGTTTTATAAATCTGTTGCGGGGGGGGTGAAAATATGGCGGACAGGCAATATCTATGTATCGACCTGAAAAGCTTTTATGCTTCGGTCGAATGTGTTGAGCGCGGACTTGACTCGATGACTACGAATCTTGTCGTTGCGGACATGGAGCGCACGGACAAGACGATCTGCCTCGCCGTATCCCCTTCGATGAAAAAGCTCGGAGTCAAAAACAGGTGCAGGGTTTTTGAAATACCGACAAACATCGACTATATTGCAGCGCCGCCGAGAATGCAGAAATATATCGAATATTCCGCGAAAATCTACTCGATATATCTCAAATATATTTCCAACGATGACATTCATGTCTACTCCATCGACGAAGCGTTTCTCGATGTAACTCACTATCTGTCGACTTATCGCATGAACGCCGAAGAGCTTGCCAAGACGATAATGGCTGACATTTTCGACACAACGGGGATCAGAGCCACCTGCGGAATCGGCACAAACCTCTATCTTGCGAAAATCGCGCTTGACATCACGGCAAAGCACTCCCCTGATTTTATCGGCATACTTGACGAGGAAAAATTCAAGGAAACGCTTTGGGATCACCGTCCGATAACTGATTTCTGGCGTATCGGCAAGGGCACGGCGGCAAGGCTTGACCGCTGCGGCATTCACACTATGGGCGATATTGCCTGCGCGAGCGAGGATATGCTTTACCGTACCTTCGGCATTGACGCGGAGCTTCTCATCGACCACGCATACGGCAGAGAAACTACTACGATCGAGGACATCAAAAAATATGTCTCGCGCACAAAAAGTCTGTCGAGCGGACAGGTGCTGACGAGAGATTACAAATTTGACGAAGCAAAAATCGTCGTAACTGAAATGATGGACAATCTGTGCCTGAGTATGTGCAGGCAGGATCTTGTCACAAGCTCGGTCACTCTCGTCATCGGCTATTCAAACGCACTTCATCTTGAAATGACGCGCGGAACCTTCAAGGTCAATTCACCGACAAATTCCTCGTCCGTCTTGTCAAGGGAGATACAAAAGCTCTACACAAAAATCGTCAATCCTGCTTTTCCTGTCAGGAGGATAAACATCTCCTGCAACAATGTCGTGACGGAAAATTTTGTCCAGCTTGACCTTTTCGATATTGCGGAAAACGCGGACAGGGACAAAAAAATTCAGAAAACCATACTTGAGATCAAATCAAAATTCGGCAAAAATTCAATTTTGAAGGGAACGAATTTCCTTGACGGCGCAACGGCAAGGGAACGAAACCGCCAGATCGGGGGTCACAAAAGTGGCGAGTAAACCAAAAAACAAAATGCCGCAGTCGATGAGAGCAAAGCAGTTTGCTCCATTTGCTGCGCTAAAGGGATTCGAAGAAGCGCTCAGGCAGCAGGAAATGATCTTCGTCGAGAAAAAAGATGTCAGCGAAGAAAAAGCGCAGGAGATCAATGAAGCGCTCAAAACGATATCCAAGGGCGACAGAATAAATCTCACCTACTACAAAAACAGGCAGTACCTGACCGTTACAGGCGTTGCCGAAAAGTTCGACCTTTCGCTGAAATACCTTGAAGTCGGCTCGGAGCATATTACCTTTGACGACATTTTCGAAATAGAAAAGCTTCAATGATTTCGTATTTTCGCCTTGAAAAAGGGATACTGATGTGATAGAATAGCATGAATGTTATAAAGGAAAGACGGTTTGCTATGGATCCCAAAACAAGAAACGAAATTGAACGCAGAAGAACTTTTGCGATAATCTCCCACCCCGACGCAGGCAAGACGACCCTGACAGAAAAACTTCTTCTCTACGGCGGAGCTATCCAGTCCGCAGGCTCGGTCAAGGGCAAGCAGAGCGACAAGCACGCTGTATCCGACTGGATGGAGCTTGAAAAGCAGAGGGGTATTTCCGTAACCTCCTCGGTCATGCAGTTTGAGTACGAGGGTTACTGCATAAACATTCTCGACACACCCGGACATCAGGATTTTTCGGAGGACACCTATCGTACGCTTATGGCGGCGGACAGCGCCGTAATGGTCATCGACGCGGCAAAAGGAATCGAGCCTCAGACGAGAAAGCTTTTCAAAGTCTGCGCGATGAGGGGTATCCCGATTTTCACCTTCATCAACAAGCTTGACCACGAAGCGCGTGATCCGTTTGAGCTGCTTGACGAGCTCGAAACGGAATTTGGGATATCCACTTTTCCTATCAACTGGCCGATAAGCTGCGGTATCACCTTCAAGGGAATATACGACAGAGTTGAAAAGAAGATTCTGACATACGACAATTTTCACGGCGGCAGAAACAGGCTTGAAGCGATCGAATGCAGCTTTGACGACACGGAAAAGCTCGATTCGCTCATCGGCGAAGACCTGCGCGAGCAGCTCTATTTTCAGACAGAACTTCTCGACGGCGCAGGAAACGACTTTGACCTTGAACAAGTCCACAGCGGAAAACTCAGTCCCGTGTTTTTCGGCTCTGCGCTTAACAATTTCGGCGTTGAGCAGTTTCTTGAAAGTTTTCTGAAAATGACGACTTCTCCCCTGCCCAGAAAGACAGAGGGCGGCGAAAAGGTCGACCCGTTTGACGACAAATTTTCGGCTTTCGTTTTCAAAATCCAGGCGAACATGAACAAGGCTCACCGCGACAGGATTTCATTTTTGAGGATCTGCTCCGGCAAATTCGAAAGAGGTACGGAGTACCGTCATGTTCAGGGCGACAAAACGATGCGTCTTTCCCAGCCGCAGCAGATGATGGCTCAGGAGAGAGATGTCATAAACGAGGCTTACGCAGGAGACATCATCGGCGTGTTCGATCCGGGAATTTTTTCCATCGGCGACACAGTCTGCGACAAGTCGCTCAACCTCAGCTTTTCAGGAATACCGACTTTTGCCCCCGAACATTTTGCCGTCATTGAGCAGGTCGATTCGATGAAACGAAAGCAGTTTGCAAAGGGCATGAATCAGATCGCTCAGGAGGGTGCTATCAGAATTTTCTTTGCCCCCGGCGGCGGAATGGAAAGAGTCATCGTCGGAGTAATCGGAATGTTGCAGTTCGACGTTCTGAAATTCAGAATGAAGAGCGAATACGGCGTGGAATACACCCGTCAGGATCTTCCGCACGATCTGATCCGCAGAGTCGTTTCACCGCAGGATTTCAGTGCCGACAACTGCAACCTTGCAAACGACACCCGATGGGTGCAGGATGTCCGCGGAAACAACTACCTTATCTTCAACGGTCAGTGGACAGTTCAGTGGGCGCTTGACAAAAACGAAGGTCTTGAATTTGCGGAATTTCATCAGGATATTTAACCTAAAAAAATTATCCGTGGTCTGTGTAAGGCAGATCACGGATTTTTTGCTAATTGCAGCAGTCATTTTTTACATTTTTATTTCGCCATGCTCTTTTTCATATTTCTCAATGCAGTCGCGGATCAGGATCAAAATCTGACTGTTCGCAGACCTTCCCTCGTAATCAGCGACAACATGAAGCTTGTTAAGAACTTTTTCGTCAATTCTTATAGATAAACTCTTAGTAGCCATAAAATAACCTCATTTCATATTTATTATGGCTTGATTTTAAAACTATAATTATATATAATGTAAGAAATAGGCACATTATATATCTATTTTATATCTAAGGGGTTATTATTATGGGAAAGATTTGCAGTGGTTTTGGCAACAGCAACTGGTGTTACGACATTATGCCGAAGATAATGACTGCGCTTGAATACGCCATAGACGAAGGGTGCGACACATTTTTCCTCGGCGAAAGGGGACTTTTTGACAGTTATATGCTTGAAGCAACACGCGAGCTTCAGGCGAAATATCCTCACATAAAGCGGGTCCTTGTTATCCCCTACATCACAAAAACTCTCGAAAATTACAAGCGTGATTATGAACGGGATTTTGACAGTATTCTTCTGCCTCACGAAATGCTGCTCGTGCCGCCCAGATTCGCCATCTTGAAAAGAAACGAATGGGTCATCGACCAAAGCGACATCGTTCTTTTTTACACGCGCTACACCTACGGCGGTTCGGGAAAAGCCGCCGACTACGCAAGAAGAAAAAAGAAATTCACTATCCATCTCGAAAAGGACGATCCATTCTCCGCTTTTTGAAAAAAGCTTGGCAAAAACTTTCATGCCG
>JAFSTS010000150.1 GCA_017445685.1 Clostridia bacterium
AACATTGAACTGCGGATTTGCAGTTCTGGAGTACCATCTTTTTTTGCAGCAGACGCGGCTTACTGCGTCATGAGGAATTGGAGTGTTTTTAATGATCTCCAGCGCTTCTTCAACAGGTGTGTCTGCGTCCGTGATAATAACTCTTCTGCTTCCGAGGTCACGGATACTGCGCGTGATTTTTCTCGTGTCAACTCCCGAAATGCCGGGGATCTCATTTTCCTCCATGATTTCCGCAAGGGTCTTAGTGTAGCGGAAGTTTGAGGGAAAATCATTGTATTCCCTGACGATCAGTCCGCCGATGGTGGGAACTTTGGTTTCGTAGTCCTCGTCCGTTACACCGTAGTTGCCGATCAGAGGATAAGTCATAACTACCATCTGGTCAGTGTAAGACGGGTCGGAGACTATCTCCTGATAGCCGACCATTGAGGTATTGAAAACTATTTCGCATACTTTTTGAGTACGGAAACCGAAGCTGAAGCCGAAATATTCGCTCCCGTCTTCAAGAACTATTTTACAGTCCGCCTTTTTTGCCATAAATAAACCTCCCTGTAAGGTGTCTGAAAACACACAAGAAAGCGCCTGCGGCGCAGCGTCTGTGACGCAGGGTTTCGCTTTCAATTCCGCCATCGCCGTTGCTCGAAGGGCAAAATCGGCGGGCGATATAAATCTTTTTATTTAACAGGAAACTGCTCGTTTTCTGTTAAATAAAAAAAGTGCAATAGCTGCAAATATTGTACGCCTTAAAAAGCGCACGAACAATTTACGCTTTGCACATTATTGAAATCCGAAAAAACATCCCGGAAAAAGGTTGGAGAAAATGTGCATTGAAGCACGCAGTGTTCATTTGTCAAAAACATATACTGCATATTTTCCTCCAAAAAAAACCGTCTATTCCGGCAAAGTTACATTTGACGAAGCAGACAGCTTACTAAAGTATAATCTTTGTCGGAGCTCCCCGAAAAATCTTTTAAGATATGATAGCAAAAAACAGGTCGTTTGTCAACAGGAAAATGAAGGTTTAAAAGTAATTTTAAAAGTAATAATGAAAAATAATCGGCTCTGTCAAGTGCCGGAATGTAAAATTAACATACCCTGCCATAACTTACCTTTTGACCGATTGGGTGATTGAAAATGGAAGCTCGTTCAAAAACGGTCAAAAATCAACTTTTCGTTGTGCTAAATCACAATAATAGTTGGCTGATATTGGTTGAAATGCCGATTTTTTTGAATGTTATTGACTGTTTATGACTGTTTTTGATATAATAATAGCAGAAAACAAAAAGCGGTGGTAGAAAAATGTTAACTCAGCAAAGGCGTCAGCAGATTCTTGATCTTCTAAAGGAAAAAGGCAGCGTGTCGGTCACGGAGCTGTGCGAAATGTTTCAGGCGAGTGAATCGACAGTAAGGCGTGATCTTGCGTCTCTGTCAAGTCTGGGGAAGCTTAACAAAGTCCATGGCGGAGCGACAGTTCTTTCGCAGGAATTTCTCAACGGCGAAGCGAGCGTAAATGTTAAAGTCAACTCCTCATACGCTGAAAAAATGGAGATCGCCAAATATGCCGCTTCACTGATAAATGACAGCGATTATATTTTTCTTGACGCAGGCTCAACCACTTTTCTTTTAACGACACAGATCGAAAACACTAAGGCAACTTTTGTCACAAACGGCATCGCTCATGCAAGGGAGCTTGCCTCAAAGGGATGCAGGGTGATGGTGCTGGGAGGAGATCTGAAACGCACTACGGAAGCTATAATCGGCATCGTAGCGGCGCATAATCTCCAAAAGTACAATTTTTCCAAGGCATTTATCGGCGCAAACGGTATCAGTGAAAAGCAGGGCTTTACAACGACCGACACAGAGGAAGCGATGATAAAGGCAATAGCTGTTGAGAGGAGCTTTGTCAGTTATGTCCTTGCAGACTCAACAAAATTCGGCAAGGTATCGCCCGTAAGCTATGCTGCGCTTGACAGTGTGTGCATAATCTGCGACAGATGCGACGATAAAGAAATAAAAAATAAGACTGTTGTCAAAGAGGTGATGTAAGTATGGTTTTTACTGTAACTCTCAATCCGACGCTTGATTACTACATGAATGTCGAAAAGCTCAGGTACGACGACATCAACCGCTCGTATGAAGAAAAACTGTGCTACGGCGGAAAAGGAATCAATGTCTCGGTGATCCTCTCAAGGCTCGGCGTTGACAACACAGCGCTTGGTTTTGTAGCGGGATTTACCGGCAAAAAGCTCGAAGAAATGCTTGAAAACGACTCTGTACACTGCTATTTTAACACTCTTGAAGAAGGCAACACGAGAATCAATGTCAAGATAAGATCCGATGTTGAGCTCGATGTCAACGCACAGGGACCTGCAATCAGTCCGGAAGATGTTGAAAAGCTCATGAAGAAGCTCGAAAAGTTAAAGCAGGGGGATTTTCTCGTTCTTGCCGGCTCTGTTCCGAAAACATTGCCGCGTGATATTTATGAAAATATTCTTCAGCGGCTTGACGGCAGAGGAATCAATTTCGTCGTCGATACGACGGGCGAGCTATTGCTGAATGTGCTGAAATATAAACCTTTCCTTGTAAAACCCAATCATCATGAGCTGGGCGACTTTTTCGGCAAGGTCGTTGAAACAGACGAAGAAGTTGAATATTACGCCAAAAAGCTCCAGCAGCTTGGAGCAAGAAATGTTCTTGTCTCCCGTTCCAAAAAGGGCGCGTTTCTCCTTGACGAAAACGGTGAGGCATATACGATCGGGAATGCAGAAGGTAAGCTTGTCAACAGTGTCGGTTGCGGTGACAGCATGGTTGCAGGCTTCGTTGCAGGATATAAACAAAAGCAAAATTATTCTCACGCGCTGATCCTTGGCTCCGCCTGCGGAAACGCAACGGCGTTTTCTCAGGAGCTTGCCGAAAGGCAGGAAATCGAAAGAGTATACGATGAAATGAAAAATCTTATCAGGAGGTAAACTATGAGAATTATCGACTTACTCAAAAAAGACGCGATTGAACTCAACACCGCAGCCGCTTCAAAAGATGAAGCAATCGAAAAAATGGTATCCCTTCACCAAAAGGCAGGAAATCTTGCAGACGCCGATGTCTATAAGCAGGCAATTCTGGCAAGAGAAGCGCAATCCTCCACGGCTATCGGAGAAGGCATTGCAGTTCCGCACGCAAAAAGCGACAGTGTGCTGACTCCCGGACTTGCCGCCATTACAGTTCCCGGAGGCGTAGATTACGGCGCTCCCGACTCAAAGCCTTCGGACATTCTCTTTATGATCGCAGCGCCTCTTGACGGCGACCTTCACCTTGAAATTCTGTCGAGGCTGATGGTCATGCTCATGGATTTTGACTTCTGCGCAAAGCTCAGAGCTGCGAAAACTCCCGAAGAATATCTTGACATCATCGACAAAGCGGAATCCGAGAAATATCCGGAAGAGCCAAAGGTTGAAGAAGCTCCAAAAGAGGGTTATCAGATCCTTGCCGTTACCGCTTGCCCGACAGGAATCGCCCACACATATATGGCGGCCGAAGCTCTCCAGCAGGCGGCGGATAGAATGGGCGTCACCATCAAGGTTGAAACAGACGGCTCAGGCGGAGCGAAAAATGTTCTGACAAAAGAAGAGATCGCTGCTTGTGACGGAATCATATGCGCCGTTGACAGAAATGTTGAAATGGCTCGCTTTGATTCAAAGCCTGTTTATAAAACATCAGTTTCAAACGGAATAAATAAGCCTGAGGAGCTCATAAATAAGATACTCAACAAAGAAGCTCCGATCTATCACAGCGACGGAGCAGATTCTTCCGAAGAATTTGCAGGCGACGACGAGAGCTTCGGCAGAAAACTCTACAAGCACCTCATGAACGGCGTTTCTCATATGCTTCCGTTCGTAGTCGGCGGCGGAGTTCTCATAGCTCTCGGCTTCCTAATAGATACGATCGTCGGAAACGCGAATGCAGGCGGTACATTTGGTTTCACAAACCCGGTAGCTGCCGTAGTCTTCTGGATAGGTAAAGCCGCGTTTGCGTTCATGCTTCCGATCCTTGCAGGATATATCTCGATGTCTATTGCAGATCGCCCCGGACTTCTTCCCGGAATCGTAGGCGGCTATCTTGCCACGACAGGTGCGACTCTTGCAACTCCTACGGGAGACGAAAAAGCAGTTTCAGGTTTCCTTGGCGCATTGCTCGCAGGTTTCCTTGCCGGCATAATTGTCAACTTCCTCAAAAAAGCGTTCAACTGGATGCCTAAAGCCATGGACGGTATCAAGCCTGTATTTATCTATCCGTTGTTCGGCACGCTCCTTATCGGCGTTGCAATGCTTCTTGTAAACCCCGTTGTAGGACTTCTTAACACAGGACTTTCCACTCTTTTGACAAACCTCGGCACAACAAGCAGATTCCTGCTTTCGATCGTTCTTGCCGCAATGATGGCGATCGACATGGGCGGCCCGTTCAACAAAGCTGCTTATGTTTTCGGCACAGCGGCTATTGCCGACGGAAACACATGGATCATGGCTGCCGTTATGATAGGCGGTATGGTGCCTCCGATCGCAATTGCTCTTTCTACAACCTTTAACAAGAGCAAATGGAATGCGCAGGAACTCAAGAGCGGCCCGGTAAACTATCTTATGGGACTTTGCTTCATCACTGAAGGCGCAATTCCTTACGCTGCGTCGGATCCTCTTCGCGTAATTCCCTCCTGTATGGTAGGCTCAGGTGTTGCAGGTCTTGTCTGCGCGCTGTTTAAATGCGCTTGTCCTGCTCCGCACGGCGGAATCTTCACCTTTGCAGTCGTAACTCATCCTCTCGGTTATATTATCGCTCTTATTGCAGGCTCTGTCGCAGGCGCGCTCATGCTTGCTCTCTTGAAGAAAAACAAAAACAAAGCATAAATTCATTTTAGAAAGGACTAAACAAAATGGTACAGAAAAGCTTTACGCTCAAAAATAAAATGGGATTTCATATGCGTCCGGCTCAGGTGTTTGTCGGCGCAATGGCAAAGTATCCGGCTGAAATCAAAATAGAATTTAACGGCAAAGAGATCGACGGCAAAAGCATTATGAATATCATGGCTTCCTGCATGAAATGCGGCAGCGAAATAACCGTAAAATGCAGCGGCGAGAATGAAGAAGCTATGCTTGCAGAAGCGGCAGCTATGATCGAAAGCGGTTTCGGCGAAGAATAATCACAAGGCATAGGGGGCATTTTGCCCCCATTGTGCTACGAGGAGGAAAAACTATGTTGCAGGGAATTGGTGCTTCACAAGGCTACGGAATCGGCAAAGCGATAATCATTGAGGACGCAAATCTTGACTATTCGTCAGTAAAATATTCGGGCGCGCAGGAGGAAAAAGACAGGCTGAAAAAAACTGTTGAACAGTTTAATGCCGAAACAAAAGAGATGGCTGAGGGGCTCAAAAAAAGCGCCGGAGAAAAAGAGGCTGAGATCCTCGAAGGTCATATCACCATGCTTGCCGATCCGTTTATGCTTTCTCAAATGGAGGAAAATATCGATTCAGGCTCTGTTGCCGAAGCGGCAGTTGATACGGTTTGTACAATGTTTTACGATATGTTCGCAGCCATCGAGGATGAGATGATGCGTCAGAGAGCGTCCGACATTAAAGATATAAAGGACAGCCTCATCAAAATACTTCTTGGCGTAAAAAGCGTTGATATCTCGGCAGTTCCCAAGGGCTCAGTGCTGATAGCAAATGATTTTACGCCGTCCATGACGAGCCAGATAAAAGGCGACAATGTTGCCGCGATCGTGACCGAAGTCGGCGGAGTTACATCACACAGCGCGATCCTCGCAAGGGCAATGGGCATTCCGGCGTCTTTGTCGGTTGCAAATTGTATGAACATCATTTCAAACGGTGACACGCTTATCGTTGACGGCTTCAAGGGCAAGGTTTATGTCAATCCGACAGGAGACGAGATAAGTGAGTTTGAAGAAAAACAAAAAGTCTATCTTCGCGAAAAAGAAGGACTGAAAGTATATTTCAACAAAAAAACAGTCACAAAAAGCGGAGCTGTTAAAAAGGTCTACGGCAATATCGGAAAGCCGGACGATGCTCAGAATGTCGTTCAGAACGGCGGCGAAGGAGTTGGACTTTTCAGAACAGAATTTCTTTTCATGGACAGAGATCGCGAGCCGACCGAAGAGGAGCAGTTCGAGGCTTATTCGACTGTTGCCAAGACTATGGACGGCAAAGAGGTCATCATCAGAACGCTGGATATCGGCGGCGACAAGGCGATAGATTACCTGAAAATCGGAAAAGAAGACAACCCGTTTTTGGGATTCAGAGCGATCAGATATTGCCTTAAAAACAAAGAGCTTTATAAAAAACAGATAAGGGCAATACTTCGCGCGGCATATTTCGGCGATATAAAAATCATGCTGCCGCTTGTCACCTGCGTTGAAGAGGTTTTGCAGGCAAAGCAGATAATTGCCGAATGTGAACAGGAGCTTACCGACGAGGGCGTAAAATTCAAAAAAGCGCCGCTTGGCATCATGATCGAAACTCCGTCGGCGGCTATCATTTCCGATGCGCTTGCAAAAGAGGTCGAGTTTTTCTCTATCGGCACAAACGATCTGACAGGATACACAATGGCGGTTGACAGAGGAAATGCCAATGTAAGCCACCTTTACGATGTTTTCCAACCGTCAGTTCTCCGCGCGATAGAAATGACCATCAAAAACGCAAAAGCCGCAGGCATTCAGGTAGGAATGTGCGGCGAAGCGGCGGCAAATGAAAAGCTCATACCGAAGCTTATCGAATGGGGACTTGACGAATTTTCAGTCACACCGTCGTCGATACTCAGAACAAGAAAGAATATTTGCGAATGTGACTGAATCGGTAAACATCGAATTAAAGCGTTAAAAAAATAGCAATTTTCTTTTCAGAAAAAATATCAAGGGATGATCATGGTTAAAAACACCTGCGATCATCCCATTTTTTGCTATATTGCTTTAATGGTTTTCGCTAAATGCGACAACCCCAATTTTTTTACTCATTTATTTTATCGCGAAGTTTCAAAAAATCCTCAAATGCCAGCGGCTTGTTGTTCGGATTTCTCAAAAGCGCGGCAGGGTGAAAAGTGCCCATCATCAGCACGCCGTTTTTTTCGATAAAACTGCCGTGCTCTTTCGTGACTTTGAAATCAGGGGAAATCAGCCTTTGTGCCGCTATTCTGCCGAGACATACGATGACCTTGGGCCTGATAAGACGCACCTGCTCGCGAAGCCAGTCGATACATAGATCCTGTTCCTCCGGCAGCGGATCGCGGTTTTTGGGAGGTCTGCACTTGACGATGTTTGCAATATATATGTTTTCGTTTCTGTCAAGATCTACGCACTTGAGCATAGCGTCGAGGAGCTTTCCGCTTCTGCCGACAAACGGCTCGCCCTGAAGATCTTCGTTTTCTCCCGGCCCTTCGCCTACAAACATGACCTTTGCTTTTTCGTTGCCGACGCCGAAAACAAGATTTGTCCTCGTTTTGCAAAGCTCGCATTTTTCACATTTTTCACAGTCATTTTTAAGCTGCTTCATGTCGTTGTACATCGAATGCACCTCCAATATGGATATAATACCACATTTTATGGAAAAATTCACCTGTTTGACTTGAAAAATATTTTTAAAAGGTTTATTATATTTGGCGTAAGAAAAAACAAATTTATTTTTTTGGAGGAACAATCATGAAAAAAGAAATTCTGGTTGAAACATCCGCAAGACATCTTCATGTCTCCCAGCAGGATCTTGAGACTCTCTTTGGCGAAGGTTATCAGCTTACTCCTAAAAAGGATCTTTCCCAGCCCGGACAGTTCGCGTGCGAAGAAAGAGTGCAGGTCATCGGACCTAAAAGCAGCTTTGCCGCAGTTTCCATTCTCGGACCTGTCCGCAAGGAAACTCAGGTCGAGCTTTCCGCAACAGATGCCCGTTCCATCGGATTAAAGGCTCCTATCCGCGAGTCAGGCGATGTTGCAGGTAGCGGCGCGTGCAAGCTTGTAGGCCCCAATGGTGAGGTTGAACTTTCTCAGGGTGTCATCGTTGCAAAAAGACATATCCATGCTACTCCCGAAGACGCAGAAAAATACGGACTTAAAGACAGCCAGGTCGTCAATGTTAAAGTTGAAACAGAGGGCAGAAGTCTTGTGTTCGGCGATGTAGTTGTAAGGGTAAGCCCCAACTATGCGTGGGCTATGCACATTGATACAGACGAGGCAAACGCAGCTTCCGCCACTCCCGGACTCATGGGCGAAATACTTGACTGAGAATGTATATTTATTGAATATTCACTTTTTAATTAGGTATACTTGCAAAAAAACTTTGAAAAATCGTTGACAACGGTGAATATTTAATGTATAATTATAAAAAATTTTAAAGGAGTTATGGTTATGAAGAAATTTATCTCAATCGCGCTTGTTCTCGTTCTTGCAGTTACAATGCTTGCTGCTTTCACTGCTTGCGGAACAAAACAGGAAGAAACAAAAACAACTCTCGTTATGGCAACTAACGCCGCTTTCCCACCTTATGAATATAAAGACGGCGACAATTTTGCGGGCATCGATGTTGAGATCGCAGGCAAAATTGCCGAAAAGCTCGGCATGGAACTCAAAATCGAAGATGTTGAATTCGGCTCAATCATCGGCGGCGTTCAGACAGGCAAATTCGATATGGGTATGGCAGGTATGACAGTTACCGAAGAAAGAAAAGAAAGCGTAAACTTCTCCGACACATATCAGACTGCAAAACAGGTCGTTATCGTAAAAGCAGATTCAGCGATCAAGTCTCTTGACGATCTTAAAGCTGACGGCACTATGAAGTACGGCGTTCAGCAGGATACAACAGGCGACATCTATGCTTCCGATACAGTTGAAAAAGGCGGCTACGGCGAAGAAAATGTTATTCGTTACAAGGTCGGCGCAGACGCTGTTCAGGCTCTCGTTTCCGATAAAGTTCAGGCTGTTATCATCGACAACGAGCCGGCAAAGAGCTTTGTTGCTTCCAATGAAGGACTTGTAATTCTTGACGGAGCATGGGTAGAAGAAGAATATGCTATCTGCGTTGCAAAAGATAACGCTGATCTTCTTGCAAAGATCAATACTGCTCTTGCAGAGCTCAAGGCTGACGGCACGATCCAGACGATCGTTGACAAATATATCACAGCCGAATAATCAGTTAGGCTTTAAACAAATACGGGGCGGTGAAAATCGCCCTGTTTTAATTTCGGAGGTGTGACGAATGAAGGAGTTTTTTGCTGAAATAGCGGATAAATTCACTCGTTGCTTTATTGCAAACGGCTACTGGAAATGGATCCGTGACGGTTTTGTAAAGTCGCTGATCATCACATTTTTTGCAATTTTGCTCGGTTTTGTGATCGGTATAGTTCTTGCCACGATCCGTTCCTCTTACGATAAAAACGTAGAGTCGCTCAAGCTCAGAGGCGGAATCGGATACATTCTGCTGAAAATAGCTAATGCTATATGCAAGATATACATAACAGTTGTCCGCGGCATTCCTGTTGTCGTTCAGTTGATGATCTGGTATTTCGTAATTCTTCTTTCTCAGGAGAGTACGGTTGTCGCTATCGTTGCTTTCGGCTTCAATTCCGGCGCGTATGTTGCGGAAATTTTCCGCGGAGGGATCATGTCTATTGATGTCGGGCAGTTTGAAGCCGGCAGATCCCTCGGATTTAACTATGTTCAGACGATGATACATATTGTCATTCCCCAGGCGATAAAGACGGTTTTGCCGACGCTTCTCAATGAAGTAATCGCCGTCTTGAAGGAGACTTCCGTTGCAGGTTATGTCGGAATCATGGATCTGACAAAAGCAGGCGACCTTATCAGAGGAAGAACATTTGAAGCGTTTACGCCGCTTATTGCCGTAGCGATCATCTATCTGCTGACGGTCATTATCCTGACTGCATTGTTTACGAGAATCGAGAGGAGGCTGAGAAACAGTGAGCGCTGATGAGATCCTCATTAAAGTGACTGATTTGAAAAAACACTATCTCGGCGGAAAAGTTAAAGCTCTTGACGGAATCAATGCCGAGATAAAAAAAGGCGAAGTCGTTGTCATCATCGGACCTTCGGGCAGCGGAAAATCTACTTTTCTCCGCTCACTCAACCTTCTTGAGATCCCGTCGAGCGGTTCGATCGTGTTTGAAGGAGTAAATATTTGCGATCCTAAGCAGAACATCAATCTCCATCGTCAGAAAATGGGCATGGTGTTCCAGCACTTCAACCTATTTGCAAATATGAATATTCTCAAAAATATGATCATCGCTCCGATGAAACTGCTTAAAAAGTCCAAGGAAGAAGCGACTGATACTGCTATGAAGCTTCTTAAAAGGGTAGGACTTGAAGAAAGAGCCAACGACTATCCCAGCCAGCTTTCGGGCGGGCAGAAGCAGAGAGTTGCGATCGTCCGCGCACTGTGCATGGAGCCGGATGTAATG
>JAFSTS010000151.1 GCA_017445685.1 Clostridia bacterium
GGTCAACGAGGTGTGCGACATCTACGACGACCTCGTAAATTCAGGTAAGAAATAATCCAAAAGGAAGTTTGACTATGCCGAAAATCAGCGTTATCATCCCTGCTTACAATTCAGAAAAGTTCATCCGGGAAACCCTCGACTGCCTTGTCGAACAGACGCTTGACGATATCGAAGTGATCGTGATCGACGACGGCTCGTCGGACGCAACAGGTGAAATTGTCAAAGGATACTGTAAAAGGTATACTTTTATCAAGTATTTTTATCAGCAGAATGCAGGCGTCTCTGCAGCAAGAAATGCAGGCATAAAGATGGCAAAAGGCGAATATACAGTTTTTCTTGACGCGGACGATATTTATACGAAAGAATCGCTTGAGGGGTTTTATAATGCCGCAAAGGAAAGCGGAGCTGATCTTGTTATAGGCAGATTGAAATCCTTTGGCGCAGGTGTGAGCGAATACAACGAGTTTGCGGACAAGCTTTCAAAGAAAAAAGAAATCGACACATACGACCTTGATCTGCTTTGGAATTTCCTCGTCGGAAATAAATGCTATAATACTCAAAAGCTGCAGCAAAGCGGAGTTGTTTTTCCGCCTCTTACATATTCCGAAGAGGGAGTCTTTTTCATACGGTTTGTCTACACAGGCGCGAGGATAGCCGGCACGGAAAACTCGACGATGTGCTACAGACGCCACACGAAAGAGGAGGGGCTGTCTGTAAGTCAGAGCGTGAATATATCTCTTGTGAAAAATTTTATTGCCTCTCTGAATGCGATTTATGAAAGCGCGAAAGAAAGCTTTTCAAAACCTGGCGGCTGCAAGGATGAAAAGGCGTATCTTCAGGAGATAATTTACAAAACCGCGCACATTCTTATTTTTCAGTTTTATCGCCATTTTTGGCGGGCGGACAACGAGTGTCTTGAATATATTAAGGGCGAAATGGACAGGCTGTCCTCCATGATGGACGAAAGCACTAAAAACCGTCTTGCTGCTTTCAACAGTGATATCTGTGTGCTGCCTGTAAACATCAGCAAAGAAGATGTCGCAAGAAACGCAAAAATCAGTGTGATAATCAAAGATTTTGACATACGAAGCACGCTTGAAAGCGTTTATGAATCGTCTTATCCGTATTTCGAAGTTTTTGTTTCTGAGAACTCGAGAAAATATATTGACCAAAGCTTTTCGAGGCTTGAAAATCTGCACATTCTTCCGAACAAAAATTTTCTGAAAACCGCAAAGAAAAAAGCCGCCGGAAAATTTGTGCTTGTGTTTTCAAAACCTGAAAAAGTTGACGACAGAATTTTCAGATTCCTCGTCAGGTTTGACAAGATACCCGAAGGATTGAAGAAGCCGTTTTTCTCTTTGTTTTATCGTTTGGTAGACAAAAAAATTTCCTGAGCAAAAGGTGAAAAAATGAAAAAAATATTTTATTTTATTTACTCGCTGCTTTTCAGAATCTATCGTATTTTTCCGGTGAAAGAAAATAGGATTTCTCTTGTCTCCCCCCACAATTCCTTTTTCAACGACAGCTTGAAATTTGTTAAGGAGGAGTTTGAAAAAAGGGGAGAGTATGAGTTTAATTTTGTCTCTTCCATTCAGTTAAAAACATTGAAAGGATTTGTCCGCTTTTTTTTTCAAAAATGCTTACAAAACCGCAACGAGCAGATTCGTTTTTCTCAACGATAATTTCATGCCGTTTTCGAGCGTAAACTTTTCAAAAAAAACTACCGTCGTTCAGCTATGGCACGGACAGGGCGCGTTCAAAAAGTTCGGGCTTGATTCAAGTCTTTCCGAAAGCGAGCGTGTTCTTGCAAAAAAATGTTCCGAAAAATATGACTGCATAGTTGTTTCATCAAAAAATGTTTCAGAAATTTATGCGTCTGCTTTTGGTGTGAGTGAAGAAAAAATCATTCCCTGCGGCGTGCCTGACAGCGATTATTTTTTTGATGAAAAAAACAGGAATAAATTCAGACGAGAATATTTTATCGACGACGGAAAAAAGATCGTCCTTTATGCTCCGACTTTTCGTGAAAACTGTGTCGACGGCGGAAACATATTAGATATGTTTTCCGTCAAACGGTTTGTTGATGAACTTGGAGAAGATTA
>JAFSTS010000152.1 GCA_017445685.1 Clostridia bacterium
GAACGAGTGCAGTGATGATGACTATAAGGCTTTCTATCGCAAGGTGTTTAACGATTACAAGGAGCCATTGTTCTGGATACACTTAAACATGGATTATCCGTTTAATCTGAAAGGAATACTGTACTTCCCGAAGGTAAATATCGAGTACGAGAATATCGACGGAATGATAAAGCTGTACAACAATCAGGTGTTTATCGCAGACAATATAAAAGAAGTAATACCTGAGTTTTTGCTTCTTTTAAAAGGTGTTATAGATTGTCCGGATCTGCCGCTTAATGTAAGCCGTTCGGCACTGCAAAACGACGGATTTGTGAAAAAAATATCTGATTATATAACCAAAAAGGTTGCGGATAAGCTCTCGGGAATGTGCAAGACCGACAGAGAGAATTATGAAAAATACTGGGATGATATCAGTCCGTTTATCAAATTCGGATGCCTGCGCGATGAAAAATTCCGTGAAAAGATCAAAGAATACGTACTTTTCAAGGATCTTGACGGGAAGTACAGCACACTTTCCGAATACCTTGAGGGTGTAGAGCCGGACAAGACGGATGAAGCAGAGGACAACGCCGAAGGAGCGGATGAGGAAACACCGGAGGTTGTCGATGCCGACGGAAATACTGTTGAAGGAACGGGAGAGGACGAAAAGGAAAAAGAGGAAAAAGAGCCTCCGAAAAAGACTGTATACTACGTTACCGATATGGTGCAGCAGAGTCAGTATGTAAACCTTTTCCGTGAGCAGAACTTAAATGCTGTAGTTCTTCCCGATTCCATCGATCAGCCTTTCATTTCATCACTTGAATCAAGGGATGAGGACGGAGTGAAATTCGTTCGTATAGATGCGGATATCACGGATACATTTACTGATGATGCGGCTGATATCGATGTGGAAAAAGAAACCGAAGAGCTTTCAGAGCTTTTCAAAAAAGCCACGGGAAATGATAAGCTCGAAGTAAAAGTAGAGAGTCTCAAAAACAAAGATGTTTCTTCAATGATAACTCTTTCTGAGGAAACAAGAAGAATGCAGGATATGATGAAAATGTATTCCGTAAACGGTATGGGACTCGATATGGGACTTGATACGATGGGACAGACACTTGTCCTAAACGCAAACAACGACCTTGTCAAATATATGATGGAGAACAAAAAATCAGACAAGACCGAAACAGTTGCCAAACAGCTGTATGACCTCGCACTCATAGCTCATCAGCCTCTTCCGCCGGAAAGAATGACAGAATTTATGAAGAGAAGCAACGAGATAATGCTGATGATGGTGGGCGAACAGGCTTGATATTGCGTGATTTGAAAACATTTCACAATATGTTGTTGACAAAGGAATGTTTTTAAGTTAAAATATCACTTGATTGCAGATAATGGTATCTGTGATCCGGCTTTGGAATATTTTTCAAAAAGGAGAAAAAAGTTATGTTAGAAAAAATGCAGGAGCTTATTGCTGACCAGTTGAGCGTTGATGCAGACAGCATCACAGAATCATCTTCTTTCAAAGATGATCTTGGAGCAGATTCACTTGATCTTTATGAGTTGATCATGGCACTCGAAGAGGAATACGATGTTGAGATTCCTACAGACGACCTTGAGAACATCTCTACAGTAGGCGATGTGATCAACTACCTTAAAGAAAAAGGAATCGAGTAATTTGTAGCAAATGTATATATTTGACACCAGGCAGGGAGTTACTCCCGCTTGGTGTCTGTTTATTTTTGAATTATGTAAAAAACCGGGAATTCCCGGTGAAATATAACAGGAGATTATGAAAAATGGGAAAAACGGCGTTTATTTTTCCGGGACAGGGCGCGCAAAAAGTCGGAATGGGCGAGAGCGTTTACAACAATTCCGAGCTTGCAAAAAAAATGTTTGACGATGCAAGCGAGGCAGTAGGAC
>JAFSTS010000153.1 GCA_017445685.1 Clostridia bacterium
AACTCGGTTTCTTTTTATTTTTTTTCTTTTTAATCTTTTATCTTTTTCAAAGCGCCTTTTTCAAGCCTTGAAACTTGCGCTTGCGATATGCCGACTTCGCGCGAGACTTCCATCTGTGTTTTGCCCTGCATAAAACGCAGAAAAAGAATTTTCTTTTCTCTTGGTGACAGCTTTTTAATTTCCTCTTTGAGTGATATCTCGTCAGTCCAGTTTCGGTCATCATTCCTGTCACCGATTTGATCCATCACATAAATCGTGTCGCCGCCGTCGTTATATATCGGCTCGTAAAGGCTCACAGGCTCGACGATCGCTTCAAGCGCCATGACGACTTCCTCTTTTTTCAAGTTA
Source organism: Clostridia bacterium (assembly GCA_017445685.1). The sequence continues at coordinate 349 of JAFSTS010000153.1, forward strand.
AGCTCTTTTGCTATCCTCTCTGCCGACGGCTCCTCGTTTTCTTCAAAGGCAAGTCTTTCACGCACCTGCATGGCATGATACGCCGTATCTCTGAGCGACCTTGACACGCGAACAGAATTATTGTCGCGCAGATATCGTCTGATCTCTCCGATGATCATCGGCACTCCGTATGTCGAAAAACGAACCTCCTGATTCACATCAAAGTTGTCGATCGCTTTTATCAGACCTATGCAGCCGACCTGAAAAAGATCGTCCGGGTTTTCGCCTCTGTTGCCGAATCGCTGAACAACTGACAAAACAAGCCTCAGATTGCCGTTGATAAGCTTTTCTCTTGCGTGTTTGTCTCCCGATTTTGCCTTTTTGAGAAGATCTCTCTTTTCGTCTTCGCTAAGCGTCTTCAGCTTTGAAGTGTCAACGCCGCAAATTTCAACTTTATTATACTGCAAGACTCAACCTCCACACTTTTTTCAAATTCATTATTGACTCAAAAGTGTGAAATGTATCAAGGAAAATTTTGCAATTTTGCACTAAAAAAAGTTTTATTTCTAATAGAAAACAAGTTGAACGCTTTTTAAAAAAGGTGTATAATTATCTAAACGATATATTTACAAAAAGGGATGTGATTGTTTTGAAACAAATCAAGTTTTCATTTAACCGTATAGTAGCTTTCATTTCGGCGCTGATAGCCGTGTTCAGCGCGTTCATTCACGGCAACGGCGATCATTACAGGAAAAACTATATTTATCTTGACGCTGCTTACGGCATTCACGAAAGACAGGTTTTTGATATGTACCTTCCAAAGTCTGCCGACGGGAATACGGGACTTATTCTTTTCCTTCATCCGGGCGGATGGGTCGCCGGCGACAAAGAGGTTTATCAAAACGAGCTTGAGTACTGGAGCTCTCAGGGCTATGCCGCTGCGGCAATGAACTACAGATTCATCTCCCGTGATGACAAAATATCAATGAAAGACGAGATGAAAGACATCAGCCTTGCTCTTGCCAAAATGAAAAAGCTTGCCTCAAGGAAAGGCATTGACCTTGAAAATGTTCTGCTTACCGGCGGCAGCGCAGGTGCTCATCTTGCGCTCTTGTACGGCTACGCAATGGTTGATGAAGCTCCAATCGAGCCTGTCGCAGTCGTCAGCTACTGCGGACCGACAAAGCTTTGGGATGAGACGTTTATCAATCACAATTCTTTCGGAAACTTCAACCCCGATTTTATAGCGGATCTTCTTTCTGCACTAACGGGAGTTGATTTTACTGCCGACAATATTGAGCCTGCTTTGCCTGCGCTCAAACTGTACTCGCCGATCACTCATGTCAACGAAAATACCGTTCCGACGGTGCTCGCGTACGGCGTGGTGGACGATTGCGTACCTTATTCAACAGGCGCTGAACTTGACGCAGAGCTGACAAAATACGGAGTAAAACACGACTTTGTAACTTATCCCAATTCAGGACACGGGCTCAATAACGACCCGGATTGTGACGCTCTGGCGAGAAGTTATTTTGTCGAATATGTTCAAAAATATCTTCCGTAAAAAATCGAAAGGTCTAATCTCATGCGAAAAATAATTTCTGTTCTACTTATCTTTTTAATAATTGTGCCGGCATTTTCTGCTGCGATACCGACAACAAAATTTTTGTTGTAAAAAGACTGCATAATATGTTATAATTTTACTTGTCCTTTGAATAAAGCGATGGGCAAGTAATTTTTTATTTAATATGAAACTGCTCGTTTCCTATTAAATAAAAAGATTTATAACGCCCGCCGATTTTGCCCTTCGGGCAACGGCGATGGCGGAATCGAAAGCGACATTCTGCGCCGCAGGCGCTTTCTTGTGAGGTGAGCATGGTGAAAAAGAAGAAAAATATTTTTCTTGAAAGGAATGCCGAAACAATTTCCGACATTCTGTCGGCAAACGGCATTGAACACGGAAAAATAATTTTCTTTTCCGAAAGCGATATGGACAAAGATTTTTGCTTTTCGGATCATTGTGTTTCGTTTGACGGAAAAAATATTTTTCTCATCAGCGGAAGAGAAAACTCGCTTGACAAAAAATCCCGCAGAAGAAAAACAAAGCCGGATTTTACGGCTGAAAGCATTGAAGCTTTTGAAGGCGTCGAAAAGCTGACTGTGGAAAAAAATATAACGACCTGCGTGCTTTTTGCCAAGACAGGCGAAGAAGAAAAGCCGATCGCTTATTTCAGCTTTTCACTGCTTAACAAAATGAACGCTTTCGTTGAAAATGTAAATTTTTTCATCGGGCATAAAAAGCTTCCCGAAAAGCATGAAGTTTCTCAGAAAAAATGTATTTCCTGCGGCAGGGAGATTCCGTTTGGAAGCTATTGTCATGAATGTTCCAAAAAAAAGCTTGGCTTCGGACGGGTCTTTGAGTTTTTTAAATCCTCTAAAAAAGCTTTTGCAATAATTCTTGCGCTGATGGGAGTTGAAGCAGTTCTTTCTCTTGTCATTCCGCAAATCAGCACTAAAAAGCTGTACGATGAAGTTTTGAATCCGGGCAACGACCTTGGCTATGAAAATCTTCTTCACGCTTTGTTTGTGACGATCGGTACGATAGCTTTGATAAAAGCAATTAACCTTTTGATAAAAGTTGTTTATCAATTTTCAACCGAGAGCATTTTGCCGAAGGTCATTTACAAAATCAAAAATACCATCTTTGCATCTATGCAGAGGATGTCTCTTTCCTTTTACACCTCTAAGCAGACCGGAAGCCTCATGGAAAGAGTGTCTCGTGATGCGAACAACATATATTTCTTTATGGTCGACGGTATGCCGGGCGCGATAACAAGCGCAATAAAAATCATCGGTATCGGCATAATTCTGTTTTTCATGAATTGGCAGCTCACCCTTGTGATGTTTATCGGCGCGCCTGTGATACTTGCGAGCATTGTTTTTTTTGAAAAGAAAATCAGGATGATCCACCATCGTCTGTGGCTTCGTCAGGCGTCGATATCGTCTGCCGTAAACAATAAAGTCAACGGTCACAGGATAATCAAGACTTTTGCAAAAGAAGACGAGGAGCTTGAGGACTTCAAAAAGAAAAGCAGCGATTTAAACGACGCTCAATTCGTCAGCAAAAAGCTGGAAGCGGTAGTTATGCCGATGTACTCGGTCGCGCTCTATATTTTCGTGAGCGTAATGTTTTTTCTTGGCGGAGTCATGGTGCTGAAAGGTAAGATGACCGTCGGTACGCTGATGGCGTTTGTGGTTTATGTCAATATGCTTAGAGAGCCTGCGGAATTTCTGACATGGCTGTTTGACTGGTGGGAAAGATGTGTAGATTCTTCTCAAAGAGTTTTTGAGATCATTGATTCAAGACCCGATGTTGTCGAAAGCACAGATCCCACGATCCTCGGCAAGATGGCAGGGGAAATTGAAATCAAAAATCTGAATTTTGAATATGAAGTCGGTCATCCCGTCATCAAGGATCTGAATCTTAAGATCGAAGCCGGAACGATGCTCGGCATTACGGGCAAAACGGGTGCCGGCAAAAGCACGCTTGTAAACTTGATCGCCAGATTGTACGACCCGAAAACGGGAGATATCTTCATTGACAACATCAACGTCAGAGAGCTGCCGTTTGAACAACTGCGAAAAAATGTCGGTATGGTTTCTCAGGAAATCTATCTCTTTATGGGCTCAATCG
>JAFSTS010000154.1 GCA_017445685.1 Clostridia bacterium
CAATAACTTCTTCTTCAACATGAACGATTGCCCATGTGTAAATAACCGGGCAGCCTGTGTCTGTTTCGCCTGTTGCGTACAAAACATAGTCGCCTTCGTTTTCGAAAGTGATGGAGATGTTGCCGTCTTCGTCAGTAGCGCCGATCTCTGTAAAGGCTTCTTCGTTGGCTTCCTTCATGAAAACATCGATTTCTGCAAGAGCGCCTGTGTTTTCTTCGATAGTCTCTTCATCGGAGCAGCCGTAATATGCAGCATAGTAACCTGTCAGGTGAAGCTCAATGGTTTCTGAAGGTGTGAGAGTAGCCTCTGTGAAGCCGAAGGAGCCGAGATTGTCTGTATAATATTTTGTATCCTGATAGAAGAAGAAGGATACGAAGCTTCCGCTTTTTTCAACAACTGCTGTGTCGGCAGCATAGCCTGTGTAGCCATATTCGGTTTTAACATCATCGTGAGGAACAGCGTTGTTGATAGTAAAACCTGAAGCGTATGCGCTCTTGCCGAAAGCTTTCTGAACAACGCCGCCGCTGACTGCAAGGTATTGAGAAGCAGTTTCGGCAGTGAAGCTGTCGCCGTAGTATTCAGCGTGAGCTGCTACGAGAACATCGAGAACTGTTATCCCGTCTACAGCAACATCGTTGTGATCAACTTCTGCAACGGTATATCCGTAATCTTCTGCTGTGCCGTCGGATACGGTCAAGCTCTCAAGCGGAACAATTATTTCGTCGCTTGTTGCGGAGAAATAAACGTCAATGGAGTTTTCGCTGTCAGCGGCAAAAGCTGCTGTCTGCATTACGCCGAAAAGTACGGCAATTGTAAGTACGATTGCTAATATTTTAGTTTTCATTATATTTTTCCTTTCTTTATCCTAAAAACCAATACCGAGCCGCTTGCCGTCCTCCTTCTGCCCGCAATTTACTGCGTTTTCAGGTTATTTACAGCAATAACACTAATTAGAGTGATTTGCTAAAAGAAAACGCTCCTTTTTGAGCAAGGAGCGGCAAACGCAAAAGGACAGCCGTTTTTTCAAACAGCGGCGTTTGGTAATTGCTTTCTCTGGCTCAAAAAGTTAAATACGCTATGACGATAACGCGCGGCATTCCGACTGTAACGGTAATCGCAGTTGCGATGGACTTTCACCAAACTTTCCACACGCGTTTCCTTTTTTATTAAATTCAGTTTACCACAATCTTCCTGTGGTGTCAACTCATAATTTCCAAAAGATTTTTGTCGGCTTTCGTGAAGTTTTCAAATCCGTCTTTTGTTACAACGCCGAAATCTTCGATCCTCACTCCGAGTTCACCCGGAATATATATTCCCGGCTCGACAGTGATAACCGTGCCGACTGTCAGCAGACTGTCGTTTTTTTCGCTTACGGCAGGGGATTCGTGAATTTCAAGCCCGACTCCGTGACCTGTCGAATGAGTAAAATACTCTCCAAAACCTCTTTCTTTGAGCAGATCTCTCGCCGCCTTGTCGACATCGGAGCACTTAACGCCGGCTTTGACAGTTTCAATAGCTTTTTTCTGCGCGTCAAGAACTGCGAAATACACATTTTTTTGTCTTTCGCTTGCTCTGCCCATGACGACAGTTCTCGTCATGTCGCTGTGGTATCCGCCGACAACAGTGCCAAAGTCCATTGTCACGAAGTCGCCAAGCTCGATTTTTTTGCCGCCCGGTACGCCGTGGGGAACGCTGCCGGACTTGCCGGATACGACGATAGTGTCAAAAGACAGCTTTTCGCCGCCGTTTTTCCTCATGGAATATTCCAAAAACGCCGCGACTTCGTTTTCTGTCATGCCGACGCGAATGAATTGGAGCGTTTCGTAAAGAGCTGCTTCGGCGATGGTTTGAGCCTTTATAAGCAAAGCGATCTCCTCTGCACTCTTTTGCTGACGCATTTTTTCAATGGCAAGATCAAATTCACCGTTGACGCTGACTTTCATCGGAGCAAAAATTTCTTTTAGCTTTTCAAATTGTCTGAGAGTAACTACGCTGCTTTCGACAATAATATTTTTAATGCCGCCAAGATAGTTTTTCATCCCGTCAAAGCCTTTGAAAAGTTCGGTCTGGCAGACAGTAATAGTTTTCTGAGCCGCTTCAAAATATCTTGCATCAATGAAAAACCGCGCGTCTTTTTTTGTTATGATCAGATATCCGTCTGTTGAGGAATAACCGACAAGGTATCTCCTTGAAACTTCGCCTGAGACAAGAAACGCCTCGTCTTCGCAAAGCATTTGCTGAATAGATGATATTTTCATAAACTTCTCCCCGTAGCAAAATACTGTAATTAGTATCAAAATCAGCTAAAAAAAGCAAGTCAACAGCTTTCGCCGGACTTGCCTTTTGTGTAGAATTATTTGAATTTGCGTTTACGAGCAGCCTCAGATTTTTTCTTTCTCTTTACAGAAGGCTTTTCATAATGTTCTCTTTTGCGAACTTCCTGGATAACACCGTCTCTGGAGGTCTGTCTTTTAAAACGCCTGAGAGCGCTGTCCAAGGACTCGTTTTCTTTAACTTTCACCTGACTCATTTTATTCCCTCCCTCCGCTCTAAGCAGGGGTTACCTGTTTTGATATGTGCAATTATACAACATAATTTCGCTCTTGTCAACTATTATTGAGGGCTAAAATGTTAAATTTATTTTAATTTAGAATTAAAAAAGATTAAATTCTTCAAAAAAAGCGGAAATCAGCTGTAAATATCAAATAATTTGTAAACTATCTTTAAATTGCCAAAAAGGAAATATAATCAACCTGTTTTGTGTGATAATATATTGTAATAATATTGTAACTTTTTGTAAGGATGTGAATAATTTGGCAGACAAAGGAAAACGCGAAACGAAAAATGGAAAACTCAATAAGTCTGCTTACGGCAGAGACGATCTGACTTATTCACAAAACATCAGAAATGAAGGCGCTTCTTCGAAGAAAAATAAAGCTAAAAAAGGACAGGCGCAGGATATATATATTTCAAGACAGCCTGTTTCGACTGCTTCTTCAAAAACCGATGTCAAGAAAAAAAACAAAAAGACAAAAAAGGTAATCATTACCGTTGTCTGCGTTTTGATAGCTCTTGTTATTGCCGGTACAGGCTTTGTCTATTGGTACACTAACGACATTTTAAAGGGAGTCGATTTCGGCGACGCAGTTGAAACGGAAGATAACGGCAACGACTTTTCAAAAATATTTGAGGAAAATCTGAGCTTTACGACAATGAGCGATATTACGAATCTCTCCAGCTATCAGGGTTATATTCTCGAATGGAGCGAAAACGGCGGACAGAAGCTCAAAAGCAAGAATGTTACCAATATCCTGCTTGTCGGCGAGGACGGCGACGCTACCGACACTTCAAACGGCAGAGCCGACTGCATTGTGATAGTATCGGTCGACAGGAAAAACAGAAAAATCACCATGAGCTCCATCATGCGCGACAGCTATTGCTGTTACGATACCGAGGACGGACGAAACTACGGAAAAATCAACGGCTCGTGCTACTATTCGGGATACAAGGGGCTTATCGAGACGGTCGAAAAGTTTTATAAAATAGATATAGACTATTATATCAGTGTAAACTTTGAATCATTCCCGCAGCTTATCAATGCGCTTGGCGGAGTTACTGTGCCTATTCAGGATTATGAGGCAAGATATATCCGCAACACTACTGTTCATAAAACTGTTCAGTCAGGCGAAGCGGTCAAGCTTGACGGCTGGGAAGCGCTTGTTTTCTGCAGGATAAGACATTCCGATTCCGATTCCGATGTCAGCCGTACAAGGCGCCAGAGGCTCGTCATCAAGGCGATCATCGAAAGCTCCACAAACGCCACCAACGGTCAGCTTCTCAACGCGATAAAGCAGACTGCGCCGTATATCAAGACCAACATGAGCAAGAAAACGATGATAGCTTTCGGCACTGCCGCGCTGAAAAACGACTGGGTGCATTTTGAAATGCAGCAGTTCACCTATCCGATAACCTATACGCAGGACAAGGAAGTGCCCGACGAGGATATCACCGGAATTGATTCAACCGTCAGGGGAGAGAGCTGCTGGGTCATCGACTATCCCAGAACGGCCATGGAAATGCAAAAGAATATCTACGGCGTCACGAATATCACTCTCGCAAGCCCGCGTCTTACGATGGACGAGCTGAAATTCTACGCTGAGAATTATTATGAATACTATTAAGTAATACGAAAAGAAAAACTGCCGCTCCACCAGGGGCGGCGGTTTTTGCATAATATTATTGATCTTAACAGTTGATTTTTTGGAAAAAATTTGATAAAATATATATTTGGAAAGATGTTAACCTTTTGACAAAAATTTTGTAAAGGGATGAAGAAATGATTGAGCTTAAAAATGTATCCTTTAAAGTTAAAAGCGAAAACGATACGCTTGAAATAATCGACAACATTGATTTGAAGATCGACGACGGCAAGTTTACCGTTATCACAGGACCCAACGGAGGCGGAAAATCCACGATTGCAAGGCTGATCATGGGCATTGAAAAACCGACTGCCGGCAAGATTATTTTTAACGGTCAGGATATTACCGACCTGTCTGTCACCGAAAGGGCAAAGCTCGGCATTGGTTACGCTTTTCAGCAGCCGCCGAGATTTAAGGGATTGACTGTCAGAAAACTGCTTTCCCTTGCTCACGGAAGCAATCTGCCTGTTGACGAATGCTGCGCATATCTTACAAATGTCGGACTTTGCTCGAAGGAATATCTTAACCGTGAAGTCGATGCTTCACTTTCCGGCGGCGAAGTCAAAAGAATTGAGATCGCATCTATCATGGCAAGGGATCTGAAGGTTGCAATTTTCGACGAGCCTGAAGCCGGTATTGACCTTTGGAGTTTTTCAATGCTGATAGAAACTTTTAAAAACATGGCAAAGAAAAAGGACAAAAGCATAGTTCTCATTTCTCACCAGGAGAGGATCATGAAAATGGCTGACGAGATCATCGTCATTGCCGACGGAAAGATTCGTGACAGAGGCGAAGCTGAGGTGATTTTCCCAAGACTCATGGGTGAATTTGAAGATAACTGCGGTTTCAGGGGAAAGGCGGAAAATTAAATGAATAAAATAGATTCTCATATGCTTGAAGCGGTTGCGGATATGCATTCCATTCCTGCCGGAGCATATAATATCAGAAAAAACGGCGAGGGTATCTCACGCAACTCAACCGAGAATATCATCATTGAGCCGAAAAAGGACAAGCCCGGTATCGACATTATAATCAAACCCGGCACAAAAAACGAAAGCGTTCATATTCCCGTGATCATAACCGAGACGGGAATCGAGGAGCTTGTGTACAATGATTTCTTTGTCGGAGATGACGCGGATGTGCTTATTGTCGCAGGCTGCGGAATACACAATTCAGGCTCCAAAAAGAGCGAGCACGACGGCATACATCGTTTTCATATCGGCAAAAACGCCAAGATAAAATATGTCGAAAAGCATTACGGCGAAGGCGAGGGAACAGGCGAAAGAGTGCTTAATCCCGTAACGGAAGTCGAGATGGAGGAAAACTCCTACTGTGAGATGGAAATGGTGCAGATCAGGGGCGTTGATTCCACAGTCAGAGAGACGACTGCAAACCTCAAGGAAGGCGCAAAGCTTGTGATACTCGAAAAGCTCATGACTCACGGCAGCCAGAGCGCAAGGTCAAACATGGTCGTAAACCTCAACGGCGAAAACAGCAGCGCTCAGATCATTTCCCGTTCCGTTGCAAAGGATAATTCCGAACAGATATTCTATCCGAGAGCCGTGGGGAATAATCTTTGCAAGGCTCATGTTCAGTGCGATTCGATTATCATGGACGATGCAAAAATTCGGTCAATTCCCGAAATTTCCGCAAACGACTGCAACGCCCAGATAGTTCACGAAGCGGCTATCGGCAGGATAAACAACGACCAGCTTATCAAGCTTCAGACCTTCGGACTGTCTCAGGAGGAGGCGGAAGAGGTCATTATTCAGGGATTTTTGAAGTAATTTGTGGAAATTATTAAATTTTTTTGAACAAAACTCTTGCAAAAGTTGTCCTGATGTATTATAATAAAAGCATAGATTTATAGAATCGGGTAAATTGTTGCTCAAAGTGACGGATTTGTTCCCAGAACGCGATTTTAAACAAGGAGAGGTTTATTTTGTCCGTCGATTTAAACTGTCATACCAAACTGTCGGACGGCTCGATGGGTATTGACGATCTTATCATTCTTGCCGAAAAAAGAGGAATAAAAGTCGTTTCCATCACTGACAAGGATTGTCAGGCAGGAAACGTAAGAGCCAAGCTGCTTGGCGAACGCCACGGTGTTCGCGTAATAAGCGGCGTCGAGTTGTCTTCTGTTGATCAGGAGACGGGAAGAGAAGTCAGCATTTTCTGTTATCTTGCCGACAGCCCGGACAGGCTTGAGGGTCTTTGCAGGAAAAATACTGTTGCCTGCCGCAGAGCGAGTCAGTATATGGCTATAAGCACTGCCAAGAAGTA
>JAFSTS010000155.1 GCA_017445685.1 Clostridia bacterium
CTCTCCGAAATTGCAATTGCTGATCCTGTAGCCTTCACAGAGCTTACTGAAAAAGCAAAAGCAGCTCTCAAGTAATTAACTTTAATACGCCCGTGGTATGCCCGCGGGCGTTAGTGCGTTTTTAACCGGCTCAAATCAAGATAAGAATCTTTCTCTCACGGAGGGAGAATTTTGGAAAAAATCGTCTCAAAAACAAACCCGAAAATCAAAAATGTTTCAAAGCTTGTCGCCTCTTCATCTTTCAGAAAAGAAACGGGGCTTTTCTGCATTGAAGGTTTAAGGCTCTGCATGGACGCTGTAAAAAGCAATGTTCAGATACAACAGACATTTTTCAGCGACAGCATTCTCAAAAAACACCCCGTCGAAGCCGAACAGATTGAATCTTTTTCGTCAGAGAGCTATGAGGTAAATCAAGAGGTTTTTTCAAAGATATCCGACACAGGCTCGCCGCAGGGCGTTTTGTGCGTGTGCAAAAAATGTGAAAATGTAACGGACGAAATAACTTTGAAAAACGACGGAAAATATGTTTTTCTTGAAAACGTTCAGGATCCGTCGAATCTCGGAACTGTTTGCAGGACTGCCGAAGCTCTCGGCATCGACGCCGCGATACTTTGCGGCTGCTGCGATATTTTCAACCCTAAGGTTTTGCGCGGCTCAATGGGAGCCGTGTTCAGGCTGAAAATAGGTGTTGCAGACAGCGCTTCGGAGTTTTTGAAAAAATGTAATGAGCAAGGCTTTAAAACCTTTGCGACCGTGACCGATAAAAACGCTGAAAAAATCACTGGTGTAAGTTTTGACGGCGGAGTTGTCTGCGTCATCGGCAACGAGGGCAACGGAGTCAGCCGGGAGGTTATCGACATCTGCTCTCAAAAAATCACTATTCCGATGCTCGGCAGAGCGCAGTCGCTCAATGCGTCCGCAGCCGCCTGCATTACAATGTGGGAGATGCTTCGATGAACGATATGACATTGTACTGGATCTGGCTTCAGCTTCGTCTCGGAAGCGGAGCCAATGTAGACGAAGGAATAGCCTTTTTTGAAAACCCGAAAGCCGTGTACGATGCAACGCATGAACAGCTTGTCTTTTCGGCGGCTTTTACCTCAGGTCAAATCAAAAAGCTTGCCGACAAAAACCTTTCCGATGCGCAAAAGGTCATAACCGAATGTGAAGATATCGGATGCGGAATCGTCACTCCCGACAGCGATAAATACCCTAAGGCTCTGATGTGTATGCCGAATTATCCGCTTGTTTTGTATACTTTGGGAGATATAGAGTGTCTAAAAAATAAACTGGCAATTTCCATCGTCGGAACTCGCAGAGCGTCGGACAGCGGACTTGAAATTGCAGGAAAGCTTTCCGCTTCGCTTTGCAGAGCAGGAGCTGTTGTCGTCAGCGGCGGCGCTCTCGGGATAGACAGCGCGGCTCATCTCGGCGCTTTGAGCGCAGGGGGCAGCACAGTTGCAGTGTTAGGCTGCGGATTCAATGCAAAATATCATGACGGGACAGATGTTATCCGGGACGATATTGAGGAAAATGGCGCTCTTATCAGCGAATACCACCCCTCTTTTGCTGCAAGGGCGATGAATTTTCCGATAAGAAACAGGATCATCGCAGCGCTGGGAATGGGAACGGTCGTTATCGAGGCTGCTCAGAAAAGCGGCTCTCTCATCACCGCCAATATTTCCGCAGATTACGGCAGAGATGTTTTTGCAGTCCCCGGAAACGCCGCAAACCTTATTCAGCTTGGCACTATCGGTCTTATCAGGGATGGCGCAACACCTGTTTTTTCTTCCTCGGATATTCTCAACCAGTATTCCGTGACCTATTCTGATTTAATAGATTGGGACAAGGTGGAATCCGACCTGCTTTATCAGAGTCATGAAGAGATAGATTTTTCAAAAATAAAGTACGGCGTGAAAAAAATCGTTATGCCAAAAGACAAAAAGGTTGACGAAAAAGAAATCGAAGACATACCGCCTGCGACCGAAAGCTGCAAAAACTCCATTCCTGACGGTCTGAGTCCGGCGGAACGGGCAGTGTACGAAGCTATTGCCGAGGGCAACAGCGATTCGGATTCTATCAAAGAAAAGACTAATCTTCCGATGTCGGATATACTTGTGGCATTGACTACACTTGAAATTTCAGGTATAATAAAATGTCCGGGCGGACATATTTATAAAATAAATTGATATATAAAAACTTTTGGAAGGATAAAGAAAATGTCCAAATTAGTTATTGTTGAATCGCCTGCAAAGGCAAAAAATATAAAAAAATATCTTGGAAAGGGTTACGACGTTATAGCCTCTATGGGTCATGTGCGCGACTTGCCGTCGGCAAGGTTGAGCGTCGATGTCAAAAACGATTTCGAGCCCAAGTACGCGATAATCAAAGGAAAAGAGAAGTTAGTAAAAGAGTTGAAGCAGAAGGCTGCCGAAAGCGAAAAAGTTTATCTTGCCGCCGACCCTGACCGTGAGGGAGAGGCAATTTCGTGGCATCTTGCAGGTGTCCTCGATCTTGACCTTGACGATGACAACCGTGTAACCTTCAACGAGATCACCAAAAGCGGCGTTCAGGCAGGTATGTCGTCTCCGCGAAAGGTAGATATGGATCTTGTCAATGCACAGCAGGCAAGAAGAATACTTGACAGACTTGTCGGCTACAAGCTCAGTCCTTTCGTCTCGCAGAAGATCAGGAGAGGTCTTTCCGCCGGAAGAGTGCAGAGCGTTGCCGTCAGACTTATTGTCGACAGAGAAGAAGAAATAAGAAAGTTCGTCCCGGAAGAGTATTGGACGATGGATGCAAAATTTACTTCTCAATCAAGAAAGGTGTTTAAAGCGTCCCTTGTATCAGACGAAAAAGGAAAGGTCAAAATAACCTCCAAAGAGCAGTCGGACGAATATCTTCAAAGGCTTGACGGAGCGTCATATTTTGTTGAAAATGTAAAAAAGGGAACAAAGCAGAAAAGTCCTGTACCTCCGTTCATCACCTCAACTCTTCAGCAGGAGGCTTCAAAAAGGCTCAATTTCCAGGCGCAGAGAACGATGAGAGTCGCGCAGGAATTGTATGAAGGCGTAGAAGTTGCCGGAATCGGCGCAACAGGTCTTATCACATATATGAGAACTGACTCTCTGAGGATTTCGGAAGAAGCCAGAGCGCAGGCGGAAAGCTTTATAGTTGAAACCTACGGGCAGAAATATCTTCCCGAAAAGAGACGCTATTTCAAGTCAAGAAACAATGCTCAGGACGGACATGAAGCCATCAGACCGACTTCCGTTTCGCTTACCCCGGAAAAAGTCAAGTCGAGCCTCACACCCGATCAGTACAAAATTTATACGCTCGTTTGGCAGAGATTTATTGCGTCTTTGATGTCAAATTGCGTGCTCAATACAGTTAAAGTGGATATCCGTTTCCAAAAAGACGGCGACGACGGATACTGTATTTTTAATGCTACGGGACATAGTGTAAAATTCGACGGTTTTACAGTGCTGTACGAAGTCAAAGACGAAACGCAGGAAAAGGAAAATATTCTGCCGGAGCTTAAAAACGGAGAAAGCGTAAAGCTCAAAGAGCTCATTGGCAACCAGCATTTTACTCAGCCGCCTGCAAGATACACCGAGGCTTCGCTTATCAAAACCCTGGAAGAAAACGGCGTCGGCAGACCAAGCACTTATGCGACGATAATGACGACGATAACGAAAAGGGAATATGTCAAACGACAGGCAAAATCACTCGTTCCGACAGAGCTGGGTGAAGCTTTGACAAAACTGCTTGAAGATAAATTCCCAAAAATCGTAAATGTCAAGTACACGGCTTCCATGGAAGAACATCTTGACGAAGTTGACAGAGGAAACGAAGATTACAAGCAGATGCTTCGTGATTTCTATGATGATTTCGACGCAACGCTCAAAAAAGCAAAAGATGATATGCAGGGCGTGAAGATCGAGCTTGAAGAGGATAAAACGGATATCCCCTGCGACAAGTGCGGCAGAATGATGGTTATCAAGACCGGCAGATTCGGCAAATTCCTTGCCTGCCCCGGCTATCCCGAATGTAAGAATACAAAGCCGCTCGTTGTCAAGACGAATGCAAAATGTCCTCTTTGCGGCGGCGAAGTGATAGAGAGAAAATCCAAAAAAGGCTATACCTTCTTCGGCTGCTCAAACTGGCCGGAATGTAACTTTATGACATGGGATAAACCGACTTCCGA
>JAFSTS010000156.1 GCA_017445685.1 Clostridia bacterium
GGATAAAACAGTTTTCGTTGAGAGCGAAAGCACGGCGTTTCGTCTTCTTACTAAAAAATGGCACGACAACGACAGTCTTTCTTCATCTCTGCGCGAGGTGTTTAATGACAGGGAAGAATATAAGTCGAAGATCGAATGTCTTGAAAAGATGAAAGATGTAAGCGACAAGAGGATAGAATCCCGTGAAACTGCTCAGAAGCTGTTCGGTAAAGTGATGTACGAATCGCCCTCAAGGGTGGAAACATTTCATAAATGTCATTTTCAGTATTTCTGCCGCTACGGCATAAAGGCAAATAAGCTTGAAAAATCGACTATAGACCCCCGTCAAAGGGGAAATGTAATTCACTATTGCCTTGAAAAGCTTATACAAAATCACGGCATGGGAAAACTTTGCGCGATGCAGGAGAGCGAAATTCTTGAAAGCGTCAGGGAAGTGCTCAACGATTACGCAGATGAATTTATGGGAGGAATGGAAACCAAATCCGAAAGATTCAGACACCTTTATTTTTCTTTTGAACGGACTGTCATGCAGCTTGTGCGAAGGCTCATCGACGAATTTTCCGTCTGTAAATTTGTGCCTGTTGATTTTGAGCTTTCCATAGACCGCGACGGAGCAGTCATACCTTACGAGCTTAAATGCCCGGACGGCACGATGATTTCTCTTCGCGGTAAAGTCGACAGAGTAGACAGCTTTGAAATGAATGGTAAGAATTTTATTCGTGTTATCGACTACAAAACCGGCAGGAAAAATTTTGTCTTGTCCGATATTTTTTACGGGCTTAATATGCAGATGCTCGTCTACCTTTTCACCATCTGGGAAAACGGCGCCGAGCGTTACGGCGATGTATTGCCTGCCGGAGTACTTTATATGCCTTCAGGCGATGTGAGCGTTGTTGTCGAAAGAGGCGAAACAGACGATGAAATCAGACAAAAGCAAAATAAAAAAGCAAAAATGAAAGGCGTAGTGCTTAAAAATTCGCAGATCATTGAAGCGATGGGCGAAAAATTCATCAGCGCAAAAATCAGCTCAAAAACAGGTGAGCCGTCAGGCGATGTGCTGTCGCTCGGTCAGCTTAAATCCTTGAAAAAAGTAATTGACGAGCGCCTTGTCAACATGGCGATGGAGCTTCACGACGGAAACATCGAGGCTCTGCCGATCGAGGGAGACGAATATAAAAGCATTTGCGAGCACTGCGACTATCGCGATGTGTGCCTGATAGAAGAATATGATAAGCGAAAGCCTGTTTTGAAGGAAAGCTTTTCCGACATAGCCGCGGTTTTGAAGGATGAGGAGGGGGACGAAAATGGCTGAAATAAAATGGACTGAACACCAGCAAAAAGCAATAGTCTCAAAAGACGGCTCTGTACTCGTCTCTGCGGCGGCAGGCTCGGGAAAAACCGCCGTTCTTGTCGAAAGAGTTATCCGTATCCTCACAGACGAAGAAAACCCCTGCGGCGCAGACGAAATACTTATCGTAACCTTCACAAAGGCGGCTGCGTCTCAGATGAAGGAAAAGATTTTGAAAAGGCTCTCGTCGCTTATCAGAGAAAACCCGTCAAATCCGTTTCTTCAAAAGCAGAAGATGCTTTTGTCGGGCGCGAAGATCTGCACCATCGACAGCTTCTGCAACGACATTCTCAAATCAAACTATCATAAAGTTGAAATTCCGCGTTCAAGCAGGTTTATGGACGGCTCGGAAAAAAAGAGCATGATGTCCGATGTGTATGAGGATACCGTTGAAGAATACTATGAAAAAGACGAGCCGTTTTTCAGACAGCTTATAAGTCAGTACACTTCTTCGGGAAACGACAGGGAATTTAAAGAAAAAATGCTCATGCTCCATGAGTTTTCCCAGGCATATCCTTTCCCTGACGAGTGGATTCAAAACATTGCCGGGGAATTTCGCTCAAGCGCCGAAAAGATGCTCTCTGTCGTTATCACGGAGATAAAGGACCTTTTTGCATATTATTTCAGTGTTTCTAATTCACTTTTTAATATTCTCGAAACAGACAGTACGGCTATGGACTCCTATGGATACGCCATAAAAAATGACGCTGATTTTTTTAACGAAGCTTATCTAAAAGCAATCAGGTGCGACAGTGTAGAGGAATATGACGAGCTGCTGGAATTTGTGCTTGAGCATACTTTTCCCAAGATCGGCACAAAGCCGAGAGGGTACACAAACTGGCAGATCGAAACTGTCCGCGCGGTAAGGCAGGAATATGCGTCATCTCAGGGACAGGAAAAAATCAGATCGCTTTTTTGCTCTTCAAGCTGCGAAAATGAGGAGGATATCAAAGCGACGTATCCTTTCATGAAAGCGGCGTCGGAATTTCTGAAATGCTTCTGCGAAAATTTCAAGGCGCGGAAAAATGAAAACAACTGCATTGACTTTTCAGATGTTCTTCATGCGGCAATAAGTATTCTGAATTATAAAGATGCGCAGGGCAAGCTCTGCCGTACCGATGTTGCAAAGCAGTATGCCGAAAAATTTAAGTTCATTCTCGTCGACGAATATCAGGATACGAACTATGCCCAGGATCTTCTTTTTGAAGCCGTGTCGAGAAATAACGAAAATCTTTTCTTCGTCGGAGATGTTAAGCAGAGCATTTACGGCTTCAGGCAGGCTATACCTCAGCTTTTTATCGACAAGAGGATAAAATATAATGACACCGTTGAAGAAGGCTATCCTGCAAACATTTACCTCGGCAGGAATTTCCGAAGCCGGAAAGGTATAACCGATTGGGTAAACCTTGTGTTTTCGGAAATAATGACTGCCGATACCTGCGGAATTGATTATCAGAGCAGGGAAATGCTTGTTTGCGGGGCAGACTATCCGAAAAAAGATTCCAACGATGTAGAAATTGATATTTACGGACTTGAAAAAACGAAGGATACCTCCGCCGTGGAAGAAGAGGCGGCTGCCGTTGCATACCGTGTCGAGCAGCTTCTTTCGTCAGGTGAAATGATCACGGATTCTCACGGACAAAGGGAAATACAAAAAGGAGACATCTGTATTCTTCTTCGAGCCGTCAACCAAAAGGGCGGAATTTACGCAAGGGCGCTTGAAGAAAGAGGAATAAGCTGCAGCTTCGATTCAAACGAAAGCCTCTTTGAGACGGCTGAGATCAGGACGGTTTTGTCATTTTTGAAAGTCATCGACAACCCGCTTGACGATATCGCAATGGTATCTGTCATGATGAGCCCGATATTTGCTTTTTCAGCCGATGAAATTTCAAACATTCGTCTTGAAGGCGGCAGAAAAGAAAGCATATATACCTGCGTGAGCGTGTGCGCCGAAAAAGGAAATGAAAAATGCGGCAGGTTTCTTAAGGAAATAGCTTCCTACAGGCTTTATTCGTCCGTTATGAGCGTTGATGAGCTTATAAGCAGACTCGTTGAGGAGACAGGGTATGAAAGCATTGTCCTTTCCATGAGCGACGGTGAAGCAAGAAGGACTGATTTGTACCTTTTCAGAGATTATGCAAAAAGCCTGCTTGCCAATTCAATGCTTGGTCTGTCGGCATTTTTGAGACTGATTGAAAAGATTCGCAAAAACGGCTCGGATATTGCGCCTTCCCCAAGATCGCTTGCGGAGGGAAATGCGGTCAAAATCATGTCTATTCACAAGAGCAAGGGGCTTGAATTTCCTGTTTGTATAATCGCAGGATGTTCTTCAAAGCTAAACTTCATGGACTGTAATTCCTCGATGATAGTCGATGTAGACTACGGCGTAGGACTCATCGGCAGAGACAACGAAAAGGGAATAAAATATGAAACGATAAACCATCTTGCGCTCAAGAGTGTAAAAAGACGAAGCATTATCGAAGAAGAAATGCGCGTTTTGTATGTCGCTATGACAAGAGCTAAAGAAAAGCTTATCATGTTTGTTCGTTTTTCGGATCTTGAGCGCACATATAAAAAGAACATCCTGTCTTTTTCGCATGATAATTATTCGACTTATGAAGTTCTTCACGCTTCAAGCTATTCGGAATGGATAATCACCTGCCTTTACAAGCAGACGGCAATTAAAGATATCAGGCAAACCGACGCCGAATTTGACGATGAAATGCTCTCCAAACTGTTTCCTGAGGATTTCGATGTTGACATTGTCAGGATCGTCGCTGTCGATCAGGCTCCGCAGGACGAGGAAAACGAAAAAAGACAGCCTGCATTGCCGCAGACGGTGGAGATGCTCAGAGAAAAGATGGACTATTCTTATCCCTACGCTCTGCTAAATGAAGTGCCGTCAAAGATGGGAGCTTCGGACTCAAAAGAAAAACTAAACCTTGAATTTTTCGCCTCTTCAAGACCTGCGTTTCTTGACAAACAGGGTTTGACTCCCGCTCAGAGAGGAACGGCAATGCACCTGTTTATGCAACATTGTGATTACCGTAGGGCAAAGGAGGACCTTGACAAAGAAATTGAAAAACTGAAAAACAAAAATTTCCTCAACGACCTTCAGGCGTCGTCGCTTGACCGTAAGAAGCTGCAAAAGTTTTTTGATTCATCTCTTGCAGACAGAATGTTTTCATCACCGGAGCTTTACCGCGAGAAAAAATTTCTTATACACATGACTCCGAAAGACCTCGGTGTTCCGGCGCCGAAGATTGCAGAAAACGAAAATATACTCGTCCAGGGAATGATCGACTGCGCTTTTGAAGAAAACGGCAAGATCGTCGTTGTCGATTATAAGACCGACAGAGTTTCTTCGCCGAAAGAGCTTCGCGAGAGATATGTTCATCAGCTTTCAATCTATAAAAAAGCGGTTGAAGAATGTTTCGGAAAAGAGGTCGAAAGCACGGTTATCTATTCGTTTTATCTGTCTGAAGAAATTTCAGTTTTTGATTGATTTTATCTCAGCTTTGTGAGATAATTAGATAAAGAGACTATATAAAAGGCGGTGGACGCGATGAAAAAACTGACAGGAATAATTATTTGTCTTTTACTTGTCTTTGAAAATATTTCTGCCCTTGCGCAGGGGGAACGGATTTCCGAAAAGCTTTATACCCTTGCTTTCGGTGAAGCTTCTCCGTCCGGCTACAGCGACTATAAATGGCTTGACGAAGAAGGAAACGAGGTTTCGTTCGAAAAAGCAGCTCAAACTCAGAAAAAGACCTTTTCAAAAAGATCGGTTTTGCCGTCAAGCTATAACAGCGCCGACTACGGCTTGGTGACAGGTGTGAAAGACCAGGGCATAAGCGGCAACTGCTGGGCGTTTTCCTTCATGTCCGCCTCGGAAAGCTATCTTCTTACAAAATCCGAAAATCTTATTGAAGACTACGATAAATTTGATTTTTCCGAAGCGCATCATGTCTGGTTTACCCATGAGAGCCTTGTCAACGACGAAAACGACTCCACCTCCGGCGACGGCGTGAGCGTATCCTCTCCCTACCAAAACGGCGGCAACTGGCTTCGTTCAACATTTTCTCTTGCAAGAGGAAGCGGCTATGCTTACGAAAAAGATTATCCGTTTTATACAAACGACCTTTCTTCAATGGGAAACTATGACGAATCCGCAAGATATGAAAGCAATTACAGGCTTGCCGATTCCTACACAATACCCTCGTCCGACATTCAGTCGATCAAGGAAAAAATAATGGCAAACGGCTCTGTTACGGCGGCTTTTTATCTTTCAAGCAGTTACCTTACGAGAATTTCGGGAAACACCTGCTACTATTGTCCGGACGAAAATGCCACAAATCATCAGATAGCTATTGTCGGCTGGGACGACAATTATTCTGCTTCGAACTTCACCAAGAACGAAAGCCCCTCCTCTGACGGCGCATGGATAGTTAAAAACAGCTACGGCGCTTCATGGGGAAACGACGGCTTTTTTTACCTTTCGTACTGTGACAGATCGCTTGATAATTTCAACGCCGTTGAAGTTGACGATGCTCAGAAATATGAATGCGTTTATCAGTACGACGGATACGGCTACAGTACGGGAATGTCAGCAACCACTTCCGACGGCTCTCCCATTAAAACCGTTTCTTTTGCAAATGTCTTTACTGCAAAGCAAAAGGAAAATCTTCACAGCGTAGCGTTTTATACGCTTAATCCAACCGTGGAATATACAATCGAAATCTACACTTCACTTTCCGAAAATTATCAAACTCCTGTCTCAAACGGCAAATGCGTTCTTACTCAGAGCGGAAAGCTCGACTACAGCGGATATTTTACTGTTGAGCTTGACGAAGCGGTCAGTCTTGAACAAGGTGAATTGTTCTCCGTTGTTATTACTCTGACCGCTGATGAAGGCGCGCTGATTCCGGTTGAAGGCCAGTCGGGACAGAGTGACGGCTCATTTGTCAGATACTACAGCTCTTCGCTTAATCAGAGCTATTATAAATTCGGAACATACACCTCCTGGCAGGATTCCTCGTCAAAGGGTATAAACAATGTTTGTCTCAAGGCTTTTGCCGCCACACCGGATACATACGAGATCGCAAGCGTCGGCGAGCTTTTGGAGTTTGCAGATCAGGTAAACAGCGGAACATCTTTCAGCGGAAAAACAGTTCGCCTTACTTCTGATTTGGATATGTCCGGAGTCTCTTTTATTCCGATAGGAACAGAAGAAAACCAGTTTGACGGTGTTTTCGACGGCAACGGAAAAGTGATAAAAAATCTTTCCGTTTCAGCTTCCGACAACGCAGGCTTCTTCGGAGTGACGGGTGAAAACAGCACCGTAAAGCTTCTCGGACTTGAAAATGTCACCGTCAGCGCAAACAAAAATGTCGGATCTCTTATCGGAAAAGCAAACGGCAAAAAAATCTACAATTGCTATGCTTACGGCAGCGTTTCCGGTGTAGAGAATGTTGGCGGACTTGTCGGGTACAATGGCTGCGAGTCGACTGACAACAGTTTTGCGTTAGTCGATGTTCAGGCTCAGACGATGTACGGCTCGTTTACAGGATATAACGAATCGCTCAATACAAACTGTTTTACTACAGATGTTTTGCAGCCTTCCGGCAATATGCTTGAGGACGGCTCTCTGCAGATCGCGTCGGCTGACGAATTTGCAAACGGATTTGTCGCCTACAGCCTTGAGAGCGCGAGCATCGTCTGGACAAAAGGCGAGATCCATCCTGAGTTTTCAACCGATGAAAACGACGCGGTACATAAGGCGTCGATTTATGTAGTGAGCCTTAACGATTTTTCGTATATTTATCTGACTCGTTATGAGGATGTTCTTTCACTTTTTGAAAAACAGTATCCCGGCTGTGAATGCAATATTTATACAAATTATGCCTGCACGACGCCGTTTACAGATTCTGTGACATTTGACCGTATGCTCTTTGCAAAGGTCGAGGAAATAAAGCTTGCGCTTAATTCTGAAAGCCCGTATCGGATCGAAGATAGTATTCTTTTCGGAGTTGAGCAGGGAGCTTTTGTCATAGATATTATCAGACAGTTTAAGAACACAAACGTCTCCATTCTCAGCAGCGACGAACAGGAGGTTTACAATTTTGACAATGCTGCAACGGGATACTATGTGTGTCTCAAGAACAGCTCAGGCGATATCGTCGACATTGTCAGAATAGTGATTTTGGGCGATATAAACTCAGACGGCTTTGTTGATTCATTTGATTTGTCGGAGCTTTGTTCGATAGTCAATTTTGAAACAGAGCTTGAAGAAAACAGTGTTTTTGAAAAAGCTGCGGATCTTAACGGCGACGGATTCATCGACGCATTCGATCTTGCGATAATGACAGCCGTTGTGAATTTTGAAATTGAAATTTAGCTTTTGAACAAGCTGCTTTTTCAGATTGTTTTTCACTTGACATGAGAAGACAATAATTATATAATAACCGTAAAAATCAGACGCTTTTATCGGCTGACGAAAGGAAACGACAGATGAAACAGGTAACCGACTTGAAGACGATCCAGTCTGTTGTCAAACGGATATTCAAGCTCTTTGACGAGTTTTGCAGGGAGAAAAATATTGAATATTTTGCCGCCTATGGCACTCTCATCGGCGCAGTCAGAGAACACGGGATGGA
>JAFSTS010000019.1 GCA_017445685.1 Clostridia bacterium
AATATAGTGACTTTTACTGTTTGCTGTGTTATAATAACATTGAATTATAAATTTTCGGTTTTCCCGAAAAAATAAAGTGTGGCGAAAAATATGTTTGAACAGATAATCAATATTGAACGCATGGAACACGCCGTGAGTCTTTTCGGAAGTTTTGATGAAAATATCAAGCTTATTGAAAACGATTTCGGCGTCAGCGTCGTCAGCCGTGGTTCCGAGCTGAAAATCACCGGGGACGCGGAAAATGTGTCTCTGGCGGCAAGGGCGATTTCCGGACTTATGCAGCTTATCGGAAAAGGCGAAACTCTTAACGAACAAAATGTCCGTTATGTCATCTCTCTTGTCAGAGAGGGCAATGAGGACAAGCTTTCCTCGATGTCCAACGACTGCATTTGTATTTCCGCAAAAGGAAAACCCGTAAAGCCCAAAACTCTCGGACAGAAAAAATATGTCGAGTCTATAAAAAACAACACCGTAGTTTTCGGCGTAGGTCCTGCCGGTACGGGAAAGACCTATCTTGCCGTTGCAATGGCTGTTACGGCTTTTCGCTCGAAGGAAGTAAACAGGATCATTCTCACAAGACCTGCCGTTGAAGCAGGCGAGAAGCTCGGCTTTTTGCCCGGCGACCTGCAGCAAAAGGTCGACCCTTACCTTCGTCCTCTATACGACGCGCTTTTTGATATGCTCGGCTCGGAAAATTTCCAGCGTTATCAGGAAAGAGGCAACATCGAAGTTGCTCCGCTTGCATATATGCGCGGCAGAACTCTTGACGACAGTTTCATCATTCTCGACGAAGCGCAGAACACGACAAGAGAACAGATGAAAATGTTCCTGACCCGTCTCGGATTTAACTCAAAGATGGTCGTCACCGGCGACATAACCCAGATCGACCTTCCCGACGGCAAAAAATCCGGTCTGATCGAAGCGACAAAGATCCTCAAAAACATTGAGGGCATTGACACTATACGCTTCTCAGAAAAGGATGTCGTCAGACACAGACTTGTGCAGGATATTATCAAAGCATATAAAACTACGGAGGGATCAAAATGAAAGACAAAATCAAAGTCATCATCACTAACGATCAGAAAAAAACGAAAATCCCCACGGGCATACATATGCTCATTCGCCGCTGCTGCATAGCAGTCATCACCTACGAAGGGCTTAAAGGCTCATGCGAAATCAGCGTCAGATTTGTTGACGGCGAAGAGATACAACGCCTTAACAAGCAGTACAGAAATGTTGACTCCGTAACTGATGTGCTGTCCTTTCCGCTGGGCATAGACGGCGTTTATGATATCAATCAGGACACAGGCGCGCAGATGCTCGGAGACATCGTCATCTGTGTTGAAAGAGCTGTTGAGCAGGCTGAAGAATTTGGACATTCGCTTCAAAGGGAAATCGGTTTTCTTACCGTTCATTCAATGCTTCATCTTCTCGGTTACGACCATGAATCAGGCACAATGGACGCTGTAAAGATGAGAGAAAAAGAGGAAAAAGTTCTCTCCGATCTCGGTCTGAAAAGAAACGGCAGCTACTACATGGGAGACGAATAATTTTATGAAAGAGTTTTGCAAAGGGTTCGTCTACGCTTTTTGCGGGATCTGCCGCACCTTTTGGGAAGAAAAAAATATGCGCTTTCATTTTGTTTTAAGCGTTTATATGTACTGCTATCTTCTTATTTATGATTTTTTCACTCTCTCAAAAGGCGACTGGATCGCTATAGTCCTTGCGACTGCTCTTGTTTTCGCGGCAGAGCTTATTAACACCGCAGTTGAAAAAACCGTGGATCTTTGCACCGACGAATTTCATCCTCTTGCGAAATTTGCAAAAGACGCGTCGGCAGGCGCCGTTCTCGTCTGCGCTATAGGCGCGGTAGTTATAGGAGTTATCGTGCTTTGGCAACCCGAAGCATTTGAAAAAATGTTTGCTTACTACAAGACCCATATTTTAATGTTTATCATTCTTTTGCTCAGCGTGGCGGCGTCTGTCTTTTTTGTTTTAAGAACACCGAAAAATCTTTTAAAAAACAAACCTGATCGGGCAAGTTGACTTGCCCTTTTTTGATACGATCATTTTTACAAAATCTCCTGGCAGAAAGGCAATGAATACAATGGAAACAAAAACTGCTTTTATCGCAATTGTCGGCAAACCCAATGTCGGAAAATCTTCGATTTTGAACAGACTTCTCGGCAAAAAAATCGCAATCGTTTCAAGCAAACCGCAGACTACAAGAACTAAAATTGTCGGTGTGCTGACAGAAAACGAGGTACAGCTTGTTTTTACTGACACACCCGGCTATCACAGACCTCGCACAAAGCTTGGCGAAAAAATGGTCAAAGCCGTAGGCGACAGTATAAATGGCGTTGACGCGTGTTTGTTTGTAGTTGAGCCGACAGACGAGCTGAGAGAGACTGAAACGGAGCTTCTTGAAAAATTCAAAAAAGAAAAGATGCCCGTTGTCCTTGCCGTCAACAAGGTTGACCTTCTGAAAAACAAAGAGGATCTTATGGCTCAAATCGCAAGGCTCAGCCGCCTTTACGATTTTGAAGCTATTGTCCCTGTCTCCGCAATTGAGGGCGACAACATGGACGCGCTCAAGCAGGAGCTTATGAAGCTTTCCTTTGAGTCGATTCACTTTTTCCCGGACGATACGCTGACCGACCAACCGGAGAGAGTTATAGCTTCTGAAATAATCAGAGAAAAAATACTTCGTAATATGGAAAAGGAAATCCCTCACGGCATTGCCGTATCCATTGAGAAAATGCGCGAACGCGAGGACGGCTCGATAACGGACATAGACGCCGTTATATATTGCGAAAAAGACAGCCACAAGGGCATGATCATAGGTAAACACGGCGCAATGCTTAAAAAAATCTCCACCCAGGCGCGTCTTGACATGGAAAGGTTTTTCTCCTGCCGGATCAATCTTCGCTGCTGGGTGAAGGTCAAGGAAGGCTGGCGCAACCGTGAGGGTCTGATACACAATTTCGGACTTGACTGATTTTTCCATCTTTTTTAAATTCGCTTTTGAGAAAACTATTTTCGGAGGCGATAAGAATGAAAGAAGAAAAAGATCTTTGGAATATTTTTCGAACAAGCGGCAAAGTTGACGACTATCTCAAATACCGTCAAACCGTGATTGAATCGGAGGCAGAAAATGTCATTGAACACACAGGGCATTGTGATTCGGGAGCAGACGCTTCGGGAAAACGATAAAATGATCTCGATTCTGACAAAGGATCACGGGGTCGTAAAAGCCTATGTCTTCGGCGCAAAAAAGCCCGGCGGCAGACTTTCCTCCTCTACCCAGCTTTTTGCCTATTCCGACTTCAGCCTGAAAAGTAAAAATGACTTTTACACTGTTGAGCACGCCGTTGCAAAAGAAGTGTTCTTCGAACTGCGAAACGATATAGAGGTCATTACTCTCGCTCAGTATTTTGCCCAGCTTGAAGAGGAGTTTGCCTCCGAGTCCGAGGGCAAAAACGAATATCTTCGTCTTATGCTCAACAGCTTACATATTTTATGCAAAAGAAAGAGACCTTTTGCTCAGGTCAAGGCTGTTTTCGAATTGAGGATAATGTGCCTGAGCGGATATATGCCGGACATCTTGATGTGCTCCGGCTGCGGAAAATATGAAGACGAAACCATGTTTTTCGACATGAATAAAACCACGCTTTCATGCAGAAGTTGCTCCGACGGCTCAGGCAGAGCGCTTGACCTCGGACTGCTTCGTTCAATGAGACATATCTGCTACAGCGATCACGAAAAAATTTTTAACTTTTCACTGTCGGAGGAGGGATATGAAAAAATGTCCTCTCTGACTCAGGACTATCTTCTTTTCAAAGCAAAAAGAACTTTTAAAACTCTTGATTTTTACAACGCTCTTACAAGGGGTGACTTGAATATATGACATACGACAGACAAAAGCATTATAACTGCCTCGAGCTTCCCAAGGTTTTAGCGCTGCTTGCCGATCTGACCTGCTGTGAGGACGCAAGAGATTTTTCGAAAAAAATCGTTCCGCAGACAAATCTGCCGCTTGCAAAAGCGCTGCTTTCCCAGACAAGAGACGCGCATATGCTTTTAGCTCGCTTCGGCGGCCCGTCATTTGGCGGACTGAGGAATGTTGACGGCGCACTGAGCAGAGCCGCGGCAGGAAGCACGCTTACGATGAAGGAGCTGCTTGATGTTGCCGGCGTACTTAGGGCAATTCGTTCAATTTCCTCCTACCGTGAATCAAACAGCGGCGAAGAAACAGTTTTAGATGTATTTTTCGGCAGTTTAAGACCGAACAGCTACCTTGAAACATCTATTTCTTCCGCGATCCTTTCCGAAGACGAAATGGCCGACAACGCCTCTCCTGCTCTTGCAAAAATACGCAGAGATATTCGCGCGAAGGAAGCTTCCGTCAGAGAAAAGCTTGAAAAGCTCGTTCGTTCCAATTCCCAGAAGTACCTTCAGGAAAACATTATTACCATGAGAAACGGCAGATATGTCGTTCCCGTCAAAAATGAATACCGCTCGGAAATTGCAGGACTTGTCCATGACACTTCTTCAAGCGGCGCAACGGTTTTTATCGAGCCTGTAGCTGTTGTTGAAGCTAACAACGATATAAAAATTCTCCGCTCGGAGGAAATTGACGAGATGGACAGAATCCTCGCGGAGCTGTCAAGCGATGTCGGCGACTTTGCCGAAACAATAAAATCAAGCTACGAATGCGCCGTTGAACTTAATGTTATTTTTTCAAAGGCTCAGCTTGCCTACAAAATGAAAGCTTCCGTTCCGGAGCTCAACGACAAAGGTATCATCGACCTGAAACAAGCCCGTCATCCTCTGATCGCTTCCGAAAAAGTCGTTCCCGTTGACATAAGGCTCGGAGAAGATTTTGACACTCTCGTTATCACGGGCCCGAACACCGG
>JAFSTS010000020.1 GCA_017445685.1 Clostridia bacterium
TAAATGTCAGGTAATGCTTTGCAACACTTATCATCTGCACGTCCGTCCGGGCGACGAACTTGTGTATGATATGGGCGGTCTTCATAAATTTACTGGATGGGATGGACCGATACTTACTGATAGCGGAGGCTTTCAGGTTTTTTCACTTGCCAAGCTTCGCAACATAAAAGAGGAAGGCGTTACATTTTCGTCGCATTTTGACGGCAAAAAAATATTTATGGGCCCTGAGGAAAGCATGAGGATCCAGTCACATCTTGCTTCTACTATTGCAATGGCATTTGATGAATGTGTCGAAAATCCTTCTGAATACGATTATGCAAAAAAAAGCTGCGAAAGAACAACAAGATGGCTTTACAGATGTAAAGACGAGATGGAAAGGCTAAAAGCTTTACATGATACGATCAATAAAAAGCAACTTCTTTTTGGTATAAACCAGGGCTGTGTATATGAAGATCTTCGAATTGAGCACATGAAAGAGATTGCAAAGCTTGATCTTGACGGTTATGCAATAGGCGGACTTGCTGTTGGAGAACCTAAAGAGACAATGTACAAAATTATTTCAGCAGTTGATCCTTATGCGCCTAAAGACAAAATAAGATATTTAATGGGCGTCGGTACACCCGGAAATATTATTGAAGCAGTCAGCAGGGGAGTTGACCTTTTTGACTGCGTTATGCCGTCAAGAAACGCAAGACACGGTCATCTTTTTACATGGAAGGGTATCATAAATATTAACAACGCAAAATATGAAAAGGACGAAACACCGATTGATTCCGAATGTGATTGTCCGACATGCAAAAATCATTCTAAGTCATATTTGAGACATCTGTTTAAATCAAAAGAAATGCTCTCCATGCGGCTTGCTGTGATCCATAACCTTTATTTTTATAACACTTTGATGGAAAAAATCCGCCAGTCACTTGACGAAGGAAATTTTGAAGAATTTAAAGAAAAATATGTTGATGTGCTCGACACGAGAATTTGAGGATAATTAATGCTGAATGAATTTTTAACTTTAAGAAGGAAAATCATTGAAAAGGATTTTTCAACAATGAATGACCGTCAAAAAGAGGCTGTTTTTAATACAGACGGTCCTCTTTTGATCCTTGCAGGAGCAGGAAGCGGAAAAACTACTGTAATTGTAAACAGAATATATAATCTCATAAAATACGGAAAAGCGTATAATTCTGAAAGTTGTCAATTTCAAATAACCGAAGAAGATATTGATAACATGAAAAAATACCTTGACGGTAATGATGACTATTATTTTGACATTGAAGACTTGATGAAAGTTGACGCGCCAAAACCGTGGGAAATACTTGCGATTACATTTACCAATAAAGCTGCAAATGAGCTTGTTGAAAGACTAAAAAAAGCAATCGGAGAAGAAAGCAACGATATCTGGGCAAGCACCTTTCATTCTTTTTGCTCAAAGGTTCTCAGAAGAAATGCCGAAAAACTTGGATATACCTCGAATTTTACTGTGTATGACACTGACGACAGCAAAAGAGTCATGAAAGAATGTATGCGTCAGCTCGGTATTGAAGAACGGTTTTTGTCAGTTAAAACAATTCTTTATGAAATAAGCACCTCAAAAGATTCGCTTGTCACCCCTGAAGAATATCTAAAAAATGCAGGAAATGATGTCAGACTTCAAAATATCGGAAAAGCATATTTACGATATCAGACGCTTTTAATAAAGGCTGACGCCATGGATTTTGACGATATGATCGTCAAAACCGTAGAACTGTTACAGAATAACGAAGATGTTCGAGAATATTATCAAAACAAATTCAGGTACATAATGGTCGATGAATATCAGGACACTAACCATGCTCAATATAAGCTTGTTGAGATTCTTGCTGAAAAAAGGCAGAATATATGTGTTGTCGGAGACGATGATCAAAGCATTTACAAATTCAGGGGAGCAACAATTGAAAATATCCTTGAGTTTGAACATCAGTACCGAAATTCAAAAGTTATCAGGCTTGAA
>JAFSTS010000157.1 GCA_017445685.1 Clostridia bacterium
CTACATCGACTTCGCTTTTGTAGCTGCCGAATCCGTTTTTGATGTAACTGACCTTAGCAGGACAAGGCGAAATAAAATAAACGCAAATGTCATCGTCCGTAAGGCCGGGATTTTTTTCTTTTGCTCTGATCCTTGCGTCATGAGCCGCAACTTCCATCGGCGGCAGCATGGGCAGGATATTATCTTTAAGATAAGGAAATCTCAAAGTGATAAGTCTGACGATCGCAGGACACGCCGAGCTGATGACAGGCTTTTTGATGCCCTCGGTTTTAAGATACAGCCTTGTGTAAGCGGAGACAAGCTCAGCGCTCTTTGCAACCTCATAAACCTCGTCAAAGCCAAGATCTCTAAGCCCCTGAAGCACAGTGTCAACATCTTCAAGCCTTTCAAACTGTCCGAAGATCGAAGGCGGAACTACGGCAATTTTAAACTTTTTGTCATGGTAGTTTTCAAGCTTGCTGAACCTGACCTTCTTTGCCTTGTGCGGACATACCCTTACGCACTCTCCGCAGTCTATGCAGCGCGCAGGATTGATCTGCGCATGACCGTCGCGTATCCTGATAGCCTCGGTCGGACAATGGCGAAGGCAGGTCGTACATCCCGTGCACTTGCTCTTGTCAAGCGTAACCGAATGTTCATATTCGTTCATATTGTTCACCCGAAATCGTTGCTGTTCAGCCGGGAATATTTACGATCATTCTTATCTTTGTTCCCTCGCCGACAACAGAGTCGATATACATTTCATCGGAATACTTTTTCATATTGGGAAGTCCCATGCCGGCGCCGAATCCGAGGGAACGGATGTTCTCTTTCGCCGTCGAATATCCCTCCTGCATGGCAAGGGAGATATCTTTGATTCCGGGGCCGTGGTCTTCAAGAATTATTTCGATTTTGTCTTCATAAATGTTGACATCGGCAACTCCGCCTCCGGCGTGAATGACCATGTTGATCTCGCCCTCATACATGGCGATAGAAACCTGTCTAATTATCTCAGCCGGCAAACCCAATCTGCGCAAATTCTTTTTTACACTGACGGAGGACTGTCCGGCGGAAGTAAAATCCGTTCCGTCAACCTCGTAATGAAAGTTAAGTATTTCACTCATATTTTTTTACCGTTGCCCACAAGACCGTTGACATACAGAGTGCCGCAAGCCTCATAGAGCCTCTTTTCAGTTTTCATAAGCACGATGCCGCTTTCTCTGGCAAGCTCAACCATCTCCTCATTAGGGGTTTTTGACCTTACAAAAACGATGCACACCATATCCATCATTTCAGCAGTCCTGATAACCTGAGAGTTGACAAGTCCCGTAAGGAGCACCGCCTGGTCTTTAACATAGGCCAGAACATCGCTCATCATG
The DNA here is from genome assembly GCA_017445685.1 of Clostridia bacterium. The sequence continues at coordinate 1,359 of JAFSTS010000157.1, forward strand.
TCGCTTCCGCAGGCGGAATAAACATGCTTGCCGAGACTTTCCTCGCCGCAGACAACCGGAGCGTCGAGCAATTGCTGTATATCTTGAATTTTCATCTTAAATCTTCACCTTGTCTTAAGCTATCAGTTGTATTTGCTCAAAATTCCGGCAACATCGTCAGCAGTGATCGTGCCGTAAACATCGTCGTTGATAGTCATAACAGGCGCAAGACCGCAAGCGCCTATGCAGCGGCAGGCTTCAACGGAGAACTTTCCGTCTTCGGTACATTCGCCGGGCTCTATGCTGAGAGTTTCAACGATCTTGTCAAGAACCTGCTGAGATCCTTTAACATAGCACGCTGTTCCGAGACATACGGATATGTTGTACTCTCCCTTGGGAGACAGCGCAAACTGCGCATAGAAAGTGGCAACGCCGTATACTTTTTCGATCGGAACATTCATACCTTCCGCTATCATTGCCTGAACTTCAAACGGAAGATAACCGTAGATGTCCTGAGCCTCCTGCATTACATGCATAAGCTGGCTTTTATCGTTCTGGTTTTCATTGATAACTGCTTTGAGTTTAGCTTCCTGTTCAGGTGTTCCCTTGAACGGGATATTGCTGATTTTCTTAATCATTCAGCGTTTCCTCCCTTTATGGTGTTTAGATATGTCATCATAAGCAGACAGATATTGTTAAAATATAATCATACTTATGTATTCCCATATAATATACCAAAAAAAGACCGTTTTGTCTATATAAAATTGAAAATATTTTGCCTTTGCCAACATTTTTTTCGAAATTTTTTCATATTTTTGTTTTGTTGCTGTCTTTTGGTGGTTTTTCTTCAAAACTTGACAAATATCATCTCTGTTTGATGGCATGATTTTTATTGACTTTTTTTCAGCTTTGGGATATACTGCTAATGGCAGCGGATGTGTGCGCCTTTTCGCACTGACCTGCCTTTTTTATTAAAGAGCATTAAAACGAAAGCTGAGTGAGAATTATGCAGAACATCAATTACGAACAGCTCGTCAGCGCAGCGATCGCCGGTAATGAATCGGCTTTTCGCAGGCTTTACGACATCTCCAGCGGCAGAGCATACTATGCTGCGCTGTGCGTGACGAAAAACGAAAGAGACGCTGTAAATATTATGCAAAGCTCCTACTGCACTATGCGAGACAGACTGCCGAGGCTTAAATACCCCGAAATGTTTGAAAACTGGTTTTACCGTATAGTATGCACCTGTATTTTTGAGTACATTTCCCGTCAGAGCAGCTCGCTTTTTGACAGCTTCAATGCCCTTAAAGTGTCTGATTTTGACGATGAGCTTGACGGCGAATATGTTTTGCAGCAGTCGCCCGAACAGGCGCAGAGTGACAGGATCATGGTCACAAAAATCCTCGATCATCTGCCGGCAGACCGCAAGCTTTGTTTTTTGATGTACTACTATTTTAAAATGAATATTGCGGAAATTTCAAAGCTTATCTCCGTAGATGAAACGATAATTGCTCAGTTTTTAAACGACAGCAAAAAGATAGTAAAAGCAAATGTCAACAACGAGCTGGCTTCTCACAACAGAACTGTGAACTGTACGACAGTTGTTTTCTTCACCTGCGTTTTATCCGGCTGCACTTCTCATGTTCCGTTTACTGCGACCGACATGATTTTCGGTAATATTTTCAGATCAAAAGACCGCAGCGGCTCACCCGTCCAACCCCGCCGGACTCCTAAAAGAGATGTTACTGTTTCCGAGAACGATTCGACACAGATGTATTCCGGCGAAGAAATGGAAGAGCTGCTTAAAAATTCACGCAGCGGAATGTCAAGCCCCTACGGAAAAGAAAGCTCAAAAGGCGGCGACGACGATGAAATACCTGCCGCAAATTCGGTGTCGAAAATTGTCAAAATCGTCCTTGCCGTTCTTGTAAGC
>JAFSTS010000158.1 GCA_017445685.1 Clostridia bacterium
AGACGAAAAACTTTATGAACCGATCGAAAAAGGGGAGGATAGAATCGCCCCGCCTCACCTAAAAAAACGCTCCCTCGATCTCTCAAGGGAGCACTTCTTTGCGTTTTTTTTGTTGAACCGAAGATCAACTCCCGGATCTCGCTTGCGGGAAAGAGATCGTCGTCGAGCCGATCGAGACTACCTTGTAAGAAACGGGGATCGAAGGATCGTAACCCGCCGCTTTGGACTGCGCGAGCATCTCTTCCGTGATGCCTTCGGCCAAGGCGACCGCTTTGATCTCGACGCCGCCGTCGAGAACGTACAGCCCATCGACGATCAAATTCATTTTTTGCCCATTGATGACCTTATAGACGTCGGGACCGGTATATTTGTATTTCGAGCCCGCGCTCTTGTAATTCTTCGCGTCAAAGAGGTTTGCCCTCGTGTCCTCGGATTCATCCGATTTGGATTTCGCAGCTTCCTCAAAGGAATCTTTGCTGATTTCCGTGACGTACCATTCGCCGGTCTTGGCATCCTTCGCGTAATACTTGATCTTGTCGTTTTCGACTTGATAGTAATACTCTTCGAGTTTCGTCGTTCCGTTGTTCACGGTGTATTTGGAGCAGTACATACCTTTTTCCGTGAATTTGTATTGGAAGGTCGCTTCCATACTGTTCTCGCCTGCCGCCATCGAAGTTTTGTTGATCTGCGTGAAATTTGTCGGCAGATCCGCGTCCGAACCTTCCTCGTCCCCGCCTTTCAAGACTTCGAGCGCGGCAAGCGCGTCCGGGGAAAGGCTTCCGCTGATGAAGGAAAGGTTTTGCAGGAAGCAACCGCTGAGCAAGCTGAGCGAAAGGGTAAGGATCAAAGCGATAAGGATTATCGTAACAATTCTTTTTTTCATAGTTTCAGTTCCTCCGATTATTCTTTGTCCGCAAGCATATCAAAGCCGCTGATAAGAAGCTGTCTTGTTGTGTTGATTTCGATGATATCGTCAACGTAGCCTCTCTTTGCCGCTTCGTAAACGGAAGCGATTGTTGTTCTGTATTTTTCAATAAGAGCTTCTCTTTCTGTTATGGGATCACCGGAAGTCTGAACGAGTTCCTGTGCACACATAAATACAGCACCTGTTTCGGCAGGAAGAGCTGCAACTTCAGCTGTGGGGTATGCGTAAACGAGGTCAGCGCCTGTTTCTTTGGAACACATTGAAATGTAGCCCGAGCCGTATGCTTTACCCATGATAAGAGTGATCTTGGGAATAGAAGCGTTGATATAAGAAAGTGAAAGCGCGGAAGCGTCTTCAATATTTTCGTTTGCATCGGGAATGAAACCGTTTGTATCAACAAGTGTGAGTACGGGGAGACCGAAGTCTTCGCAAAGAGAAATGAATTTAGCGGCTTTCTTTGCTGCATCGGAAGTAAGAGCACCACCGTTTTCACAGTTCTGGTTTGCAACAACACCGACAGTCATGCAGTCAAGATTAATAACACCTGTAACGATATTTTTTGCAAAACCTTTGTAGAATTCCAACATTCTGCCGTCATCTGCAATAGCTGCAATAACGGATTTAACGTCATAAGAATCTGCGGAAAGGATAGCTTCGATTTCGGGAACGAGACGGTTTGCATCGTCAGTAGTTACGGGAACGTCGCACATTGTAGCGAGGAATGCCTTAACAGCGGCAACAGCTGCTTCGTCATTTTCGCAAATTTCGCTTACTGTACCGTTAGCAAGAGCCTTGTCTGCGGTTCCTGCGTCTTTATCGGCAAAACGGGCTTTTACTACGTCGGGAGAAGACATAAAGAGTTCTGAACCCTTAACGATAACGGAATAGTCAGCCATAGCAGGAAGGAAAGAAAGAGGCCCGGACGCTGTTCCGAATACTACGGAAGCGTGAGCACACTCTCCTGAAACCGCATTGAACGCGGAAAGAATTTTACCGTAACCCGAAAGAGCATCAACACCTTCGTGGAGACGGATTCCGCAGCTGTCAAGCATTGAAACGATAGGAGCTTTAGCCTTCAACGCCATAGCAGCAATATCACAGATTTTTTTGCTGTTCATTTCGCTTATGCTTCCTTTAAGAACGGAAACATCCTGAGAGAATGCAAATACGAGCATACCGTTAACTGCGCCGTAACCGGTAACAACACCTTCAGCTTCGGCATCTACGCAGTTAAGCTCTGTGGGACGCTGTTTAACAAACGCGCCGGTTTCAACAAATGTACCCTCGTCGAACAGAAGCTGCATTCTTTTTCTTGCTGCACTCATCTTATCGGGAGCGCCTTCGATAGCGGCTCTCTGTTTAATAAGCTCAGCAGTTCTACCCTGAACATCCATGTTCGATAATACCTCCAAAAATGATATTAGTTTATAAAACAAACTTTAAAAATTATATGGGAGAAACAGACTTGTCCACCCCTCGATTTAAGAATACTCGGTAAACCTTTCGGGCTGAAAAATCCAAATTTTCCTCTACTATATATTATACAGCAAATTGTCAATTTTTTCAATGAATATCTTCCGATTATACCGTGAAATAATTGTGAATTTACCCCATTCTCGTCCTATTGACGAGGACTTTTTTAGATGTTACAATATAAAAGATGAAAAAATTCACTTTTATTATTTTTCTATGGAACTTTTTTCTATTTTTGTCGTCTAAAAAGTAAAAGCTAAAAAAATTATTTTAGGAGAGTGAAAATCATGAAAAAAGTACTTTCAACGGTCTCTTTACTGATAGCGCTGTGCCTGATTACGGCTTGTGCGCTTGGAGTAGGCCCAAACAAACCAAACGAACCGAAAAATCCCGATGTGCCAAAGAAAAACATCGAATACTTCACAGACGAAGCGGAACTTCTCAGCTTTGTGGAAGAGAATTTCGTGCAGAATTGGTATTACATAGACGTAGACGATGCCATTAACTTTGACGGTGTTGAGGTTGCCGTTCCTGATGCAGTTATGCCTAAAGATCCAACGGCCTCCCCTGTTAAACCTATGGAGCCGCCAACATCCGCTGACGG
>JAFSTS010000159.1 GCA_017445685.1 Clostridia bacterium
CAGCAAGAGCGGACCTTCATATTTGTGTAACGATAAATATATGGAAGAATCCAGCCAGATGCCGTTCCTTCTCTCCTGCATAAGCGGACTTTATTTCACCGTTGAAACAAGACAGTACGCTATGGGCGCGCTGCTGAATATGTCTCCGGCTCATTATGTAAACAGCAAAACAGTGCCGACGGTAATATGCGCCGGAATGCAGGACAGCATCGTGCCGTTTACAGATTCGGTAGTTCTCAATCAGGCGTTTGACAATGCCGGAGCAACTCACGAATATATTATCTTCCCCAACTCCAACCATGGCCTTGAAAGCGACCCTGATAAATCCGTCGAGATGCAGGCGGCGCTTGAAAGATATATTGACACATATCTTCTCGATGTTCAGCCGACTACTGTTCATCACTACACTGCACAGATAACTCCTGCAACCTGTACTACCGAAGGTTACACTAAATACACCTGCACAGACTGCGGCAAATATTATCTTTCCGATTTCGTCAATCCTTCTCACACCGAAGGCGCAGAAATCAGAGAAAAATATGTTGAACCGACCTGTACAACAGGCGGAAGCTTTGAAGGTGTAGTTTACTGCACGGTCTGCGGTCAGGAGGTTTCAAGAACTCCTGTTACTCTTCTTGCAAAGGGCCATACCGTAGTGACAGACAGCGGATATGCTGCAACCTGTACGACTGACGGCTTGACTGACGGCTCGCACTGCTCTGTCTGCAACACAGTTCTCTCTTCTCAAGAGGTTATTGCTGCGACAGGACACAATGTTGTTGTTGATGAAGCTGTCACTCTGACTTGTACCGTTGACGGAAAGACCGAAGGTTCTCACTGTTCAAAATGCGGAGAAGTTTTCGTCGCCCAGCAGGTAACTGCCGCTCCCGGTCACTCGGCAGGTGAAACGGTAAGAGAAAACGAAACGGCTTCTACCTGCGTTGTCAACGGCGGATATGATGATGTTGTTTACTGCACACGCTGCGGCGAGGAGCTTTCAAGAGAACATACATCACTTGCAAAGACATCACATACTGTCGGCGAATGGGAGATCACTGCTCCTGCGACTTATGTTTCCGAAGGCACGCAGATTAAAAGATGCTCGGTCTGCGGCTTGGTGATTTCAACAAAAGCTGTTCCTGTGCTTGAGCCTCAGTATACCGTAAAAGATAATACCGAAATGGCATTCGAAAACGATAATATGCTTCTCAAAAACATTCCGCAGGGAATAGACGATGTTTCATCATACCTTACCCTCGGCGGCTGCACAGTTGAAACAACAGGCGGCATAATCGCTACCGGCTCAACGGTAACTATCAAGTCTCTTGCAGGCACAACGATCGCGCAGTACACGGCAGTCGTCGGCGGAGATATCACGGGCGACGGATATGTTGACGCATTTGACCTTGCGCTCGCAGGAGAATATATCAACACCTTCACCGAGCCTGAAGACGCGGCGTTCATGAAAGCTGCCGATATGCTTGAAGACGGCTACCTTGACGCGACAGATTTGGCTTATCTGATATATGTCGCAAACTTCGAATCGTAAAACAGGGTTTTAAAGTAAACAAAGTAATTTTGCACTGGCGGATATCCATCCGACGGTGGATTCTGGTGCGAATTAAGGTTTAACTAAAGATGCGAGGATGCCTCGCTAACAGGGGTTTGATAAGCTGAAATTCAGCTTTGAAAATAAAAGCAAATATCTTTTCAAGCGAGGTGCTTAAACTATGAAAATTAAAAAAATGCTATGTATACTAATGACTTTTGTCATGCTTGTTTCAAGCCTTGGCATTTTGTCTATGACTTCCTTTGCGTTCCCGGTAAGCGGAACAAAAAGCTGTTCTGATTCTTCTATGGGCGGCTATGGAAAGTCGTCTGTGAAGATCACGCTGAAAAACGCAAGCGAAGTTTCCGGTAATACAGCAACATATTATGTGGACAAGTATTCTATGGAAACCTATAAAGATCTTGAAAACATTTATGAAGTCCAGTTTATAATGAACGGATGTATCCTTTCGACAAGCATTGAATCGACCAAGCTTGATCTTTCCAATCATTATGTCAACAACAATACACAGTTCGGCACTGAAAACAAGATGCTTACCGATACTCCGAGCGGATATATCGTTGGTGATGTCGGCGAAGTTGGAGATGTGACGGAATTTTCCATTACAGCAAAAATATCCGTAACCTTCAGGTATAATTCATATATTCTTACAGATAGCTGTTCGGCTACGGTCAATGTCAGGCTTGTTGTCGTTGACACGACTGAGCTTCAGACTATGATCGGTACGGGCGATCTTTACCAAAGCTCCTGCTGGAGTGCCGATACATTTGAAAGTTTCACTTCTGTTCTCGAAGAAGCAAAAGACCTTGTTGACAACAGAGTTCCTTCCCAAGAGGACATTGATTCCATGTTGTCAAGGCTCAAAGCTGCAAGAGATTCTCTTGTTCACAACGGCTCAATCACAGAGTGCGACTACTGCAAGAGCGAAAAAACAGGTAAAGCAACAACTCCCATATCCTACAGAGATGTTGTTTACGGCACAGACCCGGAAAGACAGTGCATGGATCTGTTCCTGCCTTCGAACGTTACGGGTGATGTGTCTTTGATACTTTACCTCCACGGCGGAGGCTGGAGATACGGCGACAAATCCGAATATACCGGCAGAGCATATAATCACTGCCTGAAATACGGCGTTGCAACGCTGACAATAAGCTACCGCTACACCTCTGAATCCGTAACAGCGTTTGACATCCTCGACGATATGGCAAGCGCGCTGGCAAAGGCTAAGGAGCTTGGTGCGCAGCACGGACTTAACATCAAACAGATGATGACTTACGGCGGCTCTGCCGGCGGACACCTTTCGCTGCTTTATTCTTACGCAAGGCAAAACACTTCTCCGATTCAGCCTGTTGCTGCGTTTTCAAAATGCGGACCCACAAACCTTACAAACAAGGAATATCTTGACTCGAATCTTGGAGAGAGCACCATTCTTTACGCCCTCGGCTCAATGTGCGGCAAGTATTTTACCGCCAAAACAATGAACAGCGCATACAGCGAGCTGCTTGCCGTTTCCCCTGTGAACTATGTAAATGCAAACACAGTCCCGACGGTTATCTGCCACGGCATGAAGGATGAGACTGTTCCGTTCTCAGACGCTCAGGTTCTTGATGTGCTTTTGACTGACAAAGGCGTAGACCATTATTTCCTCGCGTATCCAAACACAAACCATGCAATCGACATTGGCACAGACCCCGAATATGTTGCATATGCAGACAGGCTGTTTGATCAGTATGTCGAAGATTATCTTAAAAATATCGAGCCGTCAAAGGTTCATGACTATGAGACAAAAACGGTTGCAAAAACCTGCACTTCTGACGGCTATACGCTTTATACCTGCAAAATCTGCGGAGAATATCATGTTTCTGATGTAGTCAAAGCGTCTCACACACCGGGTGAATGGACAGTTGTAACGGCTCCGACATATACAACCGAAGGGGAAGAAGTCCTGTCATGCTCTGTCTGCAAAACTGTTTTGCAAACAAGAACTATTGATAAGCTTGAAATGCCTTATACAGAAATCACCGCCAAAGACGGCAGCGGACTTGTAATAAACCGCGAAAATATGTTCATTGAAAACATTGAACAGGGCACGACAAACCTTGAAGAATTGCTCGATTTCAAGGGCGCAGTGATCGAATACGAAGAAACCGCGGCAGGCTTTGGAACAGGAACAAAGCTGATCGTCAGATCACAGGCGACAGGGGAGATAATGGAAACCTTCACTCTTGTTTTCCCCGGCGATGTAACAGGCGACGGATTTGCAGATTCGTTTGATGTTTCCGTTCTTTCGAGCGTTGCAAATTTCGAAAACGAATTTGAAGAAGATTCTGCTTACATGAAAGCGGCAGACCTTGAAGAAGACGGATTTGTGGATTCGTTTGATTTAAGCAGACTGAATGCGCTTGCTAACTTTGAGTTTTAAATACAGTCCGAAAGCTGTCAAAGGCTTTCGGACATTTTAATGTCGTATCAAGCTTTTTAGCCTTTTTTGTTTCCATCAAACAAAAGAAAATGTTCCTGATCCCTTCTTTATGCAATCAGTCAAAACGCTGTCATATTTTTCACCTGAGGATAATACTTATTAGAGAGTATTTCTGCAAAGGAGAAAAAACGATGGAAACAAATTTCAGCACAAAAACTTTGTATACAAATGACTGCGTTTTCGAAAACAGCTTTGATGAAGCGGTTGAATGCGATGTAACCCTGCCGGACTATTGCCCGGACATAAAGAAAATTCTCAAGTGCAGCCTTTCGCCCCGTCTCGTGTCGTCAAGGTGCAGCGGCGAGAATGTAAACATTGAAGCCAATGCCGCTGTCAGAGTGATCTATGCAAGCGACGACAACAGGGTGTTCTGTTACGAAAAAACGATACCGTTTTCCAAAACAGTCGATATCGGCAAACAAATCGAAAACCCGTGCGTAAAAGTAAACCTGCGTACTGCTTACGCTAATGTCAGGGCGGTGAGCGCGAGAAAGCTTGAAGTTCGCTCAAGCGTCGGCATCAATGTCGTAGTGACGGCAAAACATGAGCATAAAGTCGTATGTGATGCAGAAAACGGAGGCATCCAGCTTCTGAAAAACTGTTCCGGAGCAGGGTCTTTCGTGGGGGAAACAGTCAAAACCTTCAACCTTTCGGAAACTGTAGAAATAGGTGACGGCAGAGCGCCGATTTTGCAGATACTTCGAGTCTCATCCGAAATATTCGATCCCGAAACAAAATTTGTAAACAACAAGGCTCTTTTGAAAGGCAACCTTAAAGTAAATATTTTGTACATCTCGGACGACGAGGAAAGACGGCCGCAGGTTTTTATCCACACAATGCCTGTCAGCCAGATAATCGACCTTGACGGTATAAGCGACAAAACCGATAACTTCTGTTTTCTTTCAACTAACGGAGTTGATGTCGGGGTCAAGACAAACGCTTCCGGCGAAAGAAGACTTGCAGATATTGACGCAGGAATGATCGTCCTGCTGAACTCGTCTCAGAAAATAGAAGAAGCTCTGCCGACAGACTGCTTTTCGACTAAATACGATTCACAGGCTGCTTTCAAAAATATTCGCCTTAAAAACACGATTGAGAGAATATGCGACAGGCTTGCCGTTAAGTCGACAGAGAAGATAAACGGCGTGAAGATAGATGAGATTTATGATGTCTGGTGCGACAAGATTAAAACTTCAGCAAGGCTTTCAGACGGAGAAGTTAAGGTTTCCGGCGAGGCAGTGGTTTCCCTCCTGGGTAAAGACGAGTCAGGCGCACCGTTTTATGTTGAAAGAAACATATCTCTCGATAAGACCATTCCTGCTAAAACGGAAGACGACTCCTGCAATGTGCTCACGGATGTCGGCGCAGTTGACGTAAGCTTTATTCTTGGGGGAGAGGACACTGTCGAAATACGCTTTGATGCGACAATATGCGTTGATATTGTTGAATCAAAAGATGTAAAGCTTATTTCTGAAATAAAAATTGACGAAAACAGCAGAAAACAGCCGTCTCCGTCGTTTACGGTATACTTTGCCGATCCCGGCGAAACTCTCTGGGATATCGCAAGACGCTTCAACACAACAATTGACGATATATCGCAGGAAAACGATTCTTCCGCCCTCAATTCCGACGAAAGAAGAATGCTGTTCATTCCGACGATATGAAAGTGATTTAAAACAGGAAAGTGCCTGCGACACAGAATGTCGCTTTCGATTCCGCCGTCTCCGTTGCCCAAAGGGCAAAATCGGCGGGCGTTACAATCTTTTTTATTTAATAGGAAACGAGCAAAATAAACAGAAAGCAAATCAGGGCATCCGCGGAGGATACCCTGATTATTTTTTGTTTTAAATTTTCAGATTGCTGACTCCCGTTTTAACGTTAAAACGAAGAAGCTTTTCTTTTGAGTTTTTGCTCATGACGATCTGGATAACATCTTTCTTTACAAACTGCGCCGAGATAATTTTGAAGTCAGATTTAACAAAAACCTTTTTGATAAGCTGCAAAAATTCAGGTCTGTATTCTGAAATGTTGTCTGAGACAAAAAGCACATTTCCAAACAGATGATTTATTGTCGCAAGCAATATCTTCTGGTTATCGTCAAAATCAAGATTTGTGTCTCTGAAAAACAGTACATCAGGGTCGCTGCAGAAAACTCTTGAATCGAGATGGCGTCTGAAAATCGTATTTACAATAGCGTTTTGCGTTGAGGGAACTTCGCGAGCAACCTTGAGCTTGTTATAGAATTTTCCGCCGTATTTTAAGTCAACATCGCATCCTATCCTGCACGCGTCAACGTAGCCGAAGGACGAGCCGATCGGAACGCCGCAGCCGAGAATGATCTTTTCGCCGCAGCATTCACGCAAAAACTTCATCGCGTCATCCATGATCTCGCCTCTTGACTTGTTGTTTCTCGGATAGATACACTGACTGTAGAGAAAGTCGAGCTTGAC
>JAFSTS010000160.1 GCA_017445685.1 Clostridia bacterium
GAGAACCGCGCTCTCCTGATCGCCTGTCCAGGCGTCTATATCTTCCGATCTTCTCCTGTAATTGAACTCAAAATGTTCGTCAACGTATTTGTCGTCTATGTAGGTTGCGATATCGTCAAACAGCTTTTCTCCGATTTGATAAGCTGACTTATCATAAATGACGATATAAACCAGCATGTCTTCCTTCAGCAGAAAGGCAGTGATTTCGTCCACCGCAATTTTCAACGCCTGATCCTTCGGGTACCCGTAAACGCCGGAGGAGATCAGCGGAAAGGCGACGCTTTCGCAACCGTTCGTTTTTGCAAGTTCAAGCGAATTGCGGTAACAAGATCGAAGAAAGCTTTCTTCCCCGTGCGTTCCGTCTCTCCATCTCGGTCCGACCGTGTGGATCACATATTTTGCCGGGAGCCTGTAGCCCTTCGTTATCTTCGCTTCGCCGGTCTTACATCCGCCGAGTGTTATCCACTCGGCAAGTAATCCTTTGCCGGCGGCTTTATGTATCGCACCGTCGACTCCGCCGCCGCCGAGCACCGTTTTATTCGCCGCGTTTACGATGGCGTCGCATGTCAGTTTAGTTATATCCTCCCGGATAAGTTTTAATGGCATTTCAGATCCTCATTTCTCACAAACTCATTCTTTCAAGCAGCAGTTTCTCCGACGCGTTAATTCCGTCATAAGCCATCGGGAACGACATGGCCACAAAGCCCACCTCAGGAATGTAACTCAGCGTTACGCGTCTCCTGTCATCTTTATCCGTCGAGGAAACACAACTGATAGCGGAAAAATCAAGCTTTTTTGTGCGTTTGATGAATTCCGTATAATCCGGCATTGAATCTCTTCCGTCATACATCGCAAGAATATTCGGGAAGAACTGATTTCCTGTCTCGTTACCAAACACGGTACATTCAGGGTTGTTCAAGCCCTCGTCTGTCATAAAGCTATAGACCACGGTAAGCGCGTCTTCTAAACTGTGCGTGTCAATTTTGTAAATCGGATTATTCATTATCTTCCTATCGCTTCCAACTCTTTTTTCAGGGCTGCGACTCCTTTCTCATAATTCTCTTTTGTAATCGCTTTACGCTCATAAAAAGAATCCAACATCGCAAGTTCCTTTTCGAGCATCTGCTTTTTCTTATCCTCCGCGCTCATCGCGTTGTATTCGTTCGTTTCGTCAGGTTTCATACTCTGCACTCTCCAAAACCCCAAAGATTTCTCCTCGCATATCCGTAATATCATCTATAGGGAGATTTGTATCGTCCGTAAAATAAATGATGCGTTCCACATCGTCGATACGCTTGATACAGGCAGTTTTCTGAAGATACGCACCGCCTGACTTCTTCTTATCTTTCTTAAAATATGTCAGTTCAACTTCAGGTTGTTCTTTGATATGGTCGCCTAAAATCTGAAGCTTAGCGCTGAGTATGCACATCTCGGTTTCGCCCAGTTCAACTCGCTCATCGGTGAGGCGTGCGGCTTCAGAAACAATACCGTCATACCCTGTTAGTGCGGCAAACGGGCTGAACTGCGCTGCATAACTTGCCTTGCTCAGCTGCGGATGTCTCTCTGAAACATGGTGGGGACGGTCTATTATATCATCATAATTGCCGGTTGACATATACTCACACCTTTAACAAGCTTAATTCATTAGCGTCGAATAGTTTAACAAGGTCGGACAGTTTCTTTACTGCTGAAAGCCCTTTTTCAACTTCGCTTACTTGGGTTTCAAACGGCTTATGTAAATCAAGAATCGGAACGAGCAGCCGTATTGCCGCAGATTTTCCGGTTTTGTGTACGGTATATCCCTCTCCAAGATAATCACCTATAGTATCGGAAAGAAGATTCTCAACATCGACAATTCTATCAGCGCATCCTTCAAGAGTCAGGTCAACAAAGCCGAACTCGGTTTTGTGATACATATAGACTCCGTCAACAACCGTCTTGAAGCGCGGCCATGTTGCATTTGTTCCTTTGACCTCACCGTTATAGATGAAATAGACTCCGGGA
>JAFSTS010000161.1 GCA_017445685.1 Clostridia bacterium
AAACGAGATAAAAGAAAAAATTCTCGGCGTAAAAAAAGACGATCTTGAAAAATTCGGCGCAGTCAGCGAAACTGTCGCAAGGCAGATGGCTTGCGGAGTCAGAAAGCTCAGCGGAGCCGATATCGGCGTTGGTATTACGGGGATCGCCGGACCCGACAGCGACGGCACAAACAAGCCGGTCGGACTTTGTTTTGTCGCGGCTGATTATGACGGCGGCTGCGTTTTGCGCGAAATAAGAAGCGCAAGAAAAGACAGAGACTACAACAGAATTTCCGCTTCATCGGCGGCATTCGATGAAATAAGAAAAATTATTGATAATTTATAGAAGGGGGACGACTGAATGAGCGACGAGAGAGATAATCTTTTTGAAGAGGAAGCAGAATACGAAGCGATTTTCAGAAGCTTGAGAGAAAAATACAACCTCGACAACGAGCCGAAAGAGGAGCAGGAGGAGTCCAGGGAGTTCTACAATCCCGAGGAGGATACCGAGCTGAGTGACTTTTTCGAAGAAAAAAGCAGGCTTGCGCAGGAAAAAGCGGACGAATATATGTACGACGAAGAGGATCTTCCCGAAATCGATGAGGAGACACCTGTTGAAGAGCTGAAGGTTGAAGATTTTGACTCAGACGCAAAAACAGAAGCTCCGAAGGCTGCGCAGGAGCAGACATACGAAGATTTTGAGTGGGATGAAAATACAGTTCTCGAATTCAGCACGGCGGAAAACAAAGAAAAAGTTCAGACTCCGACTGTCTTTGAAGACATTTCTTCAAACAAGACCCCTGACGAGATAGAAAATGACAACAAGCTGTCCCTTGATTCGATAAAACAGAATCAGACCATTTCAATCGAAGAAACCGTTCAGGGTGTTGACGATTCAGACGGTATCCCGTTTGTTGAGCCGGAAGAAGAAAAAGTGTTTAACGCTGACGATCCGGCAAGCGTAATTTTGCCTCAGTACAACGTTGAGCCGAAAAAGGACGACAGCTTTTTTACCATTAAGACGGACGACGTCGAGACGCTGACGAGTCAGGGGGATGATTTTGATTTTGTCTCCGAAGACGAGGCTCAGGCGGCTGATGCAGAAGAAAATACCGGCATAATGAAGGAGGTCACCTACGAAAACATCAACTGGGAGGACTTCCCCACGCCCAGACAGCACAGAAGAGAAGTTAAAAAGCAGAAAAAAGCCGAAAAGAAAAAGGGCAGGCGCGGCATTTTCCCAAGAAAAGGCGACAGCGCAGGAGAAGTCATTCGCAAGATAGTTCTCATTATCTCGGTTATTGCGATTATCGCAAGCTCAGGCTGGCTCGTCAACGACCTTGTTGTACAGCCGTCTCTTGCCAACAAGCTTTACGGCGGTATTCTTGACGGAATTATTACTACTGACGACGACAGACATATCACGAGCTTTGACGATATGACGGACGAGGAAAGGGCGCAGGCGACAAAAGAGCTGCTTTCTCAAAACGGTGACTATGTCGGCTGGCTTACTGTCAAAGGCGCCGATGTAAGTCTGCCCGTGGTAATGGCAGGCAGCAACGAAAAATATCTCCACACGGGCTTTGACGGAAAATGGCTCAATGCAGGAACTCTTTTTGTCAGCTCGTCAAACCGTTCAGTGCTTGATAAAAATGTTGTAATTTACGGGCATAATATGAACAACGGCTCGATGTTCGGACTTCTCAGAAAATACAAGGAATCCGACGGAAGCATCTACAGAGACTATCCTTACATCACTTTCCACACGATAGAAGGCTCGTTTAAGTATGAGATTTACGGAGCGTTTCTTGCCGATGGCGCAGGAAAGAGCGACGGCTATTTTATCAACACAGCGATAAAACCGAACTTTTCTGACGAAGCGTTTTTGAACTATATGACTTCCGTCAGGCAAAAAGCGTATTACCAGACCTCAGGCACAGTTGTAAAACCTGACGACAGAATCCTTACGCTTGTCACCTGCGACCGTTCAAATCTCAGCACCGGAAGGCTTGTTCTCGTTGCAAAGCTTATTGAAGAGCTTTAAAAATAAAAAATAAGAAAGGCGGTACAGAAATGAAGATCAAATATGTTTCCTATGTCGGTGAAGGCACAATGCAGTCGCTCAATAAAACTCACGAAAATATCCTCGAAAAGCTCTCTGCGATAAACACTGACGAAAACAGTTCGTTTGAATTTTGCAAAACGCACGGTGAAATGCTCAAAACCCTCGGCGAAGGTTTTTCCGGAAGCGATGTTACGGTTCTTCTGATCGATGTTACCGAATACATCAGAACAAAAAGTCTGCTTTTCAAAGCGATGAATATCAGGTGCGTCAAAGACGCTGAAGTCGTTGCGAGGATAAAATCAGACAAGGACCTTTCTTATCTTAACGAAAAACAGGTTGACGCTCAGTCCGCCATGCCGAAAAACGCAGAAGCTTTTGTAACCGGCGACGGATTGTTCTCAGGCTTTGGGATCGAATCCGCTTCTCAAAAGCTTGTCGTGCTGCCCATTGACGAAAAGAGGGTAGATGAAAAACTGCTCGATCAGGTTTTTTTGTATATTTCAAAGGATGTCGAACTGATCCCCGAACAGGAAGAGCCTGCCGCAGAAACAGTTGAAGAACAGGCTCAAGAAGCTTTAGACGAAGCCGAAGAAATACAGCAGGAAGATGTTTCGCAAGAGGAAGAAGACGAGGCTTTGCAGGTAAGCGAAGACAGTCTGCCGTTGGAGGACGGGCAGCATGAGATCATCGAAAGCGAGCAGAATCAGCCGCTTTACGCAGCAGGCGGAGTGGATGATCTTGTTGCGGAAACTTTTACAAACATCGGCTATTCAAAAATAAAAATTGCCTTCGGCGTTCAGGAGGGCAATATCACGGTCGACGAATTTTTCAGATCAAAAATCGTTTTCAGAAACACAGGCCTTTTCACTATCGTCAGCGTCAGCAAACCGCTCTATGAAGAAAACGAGCAAAAATGCAAAGCCGAGCTTTCGCAGATCGCCCGAAGCTCCATGCTTAATGCAAACGCGTCCATCGGTATGGCGGTGTCGAAAGTGATCGTCGATGAACAAAACAGAAAATTCGTTCTCAGCGCAATGTGCGACGCAAGAAAAACCAATATCTACAAGGTCTTTGCGCTTCCCGACGAAAACGATGAGGATATCATCATTTCCGCAATCGGCAATATGTTTGCCATCTTAAATGCCAGAGTTATGGAGTTTAACGAGCGGCAGCGCAAAAAGAATGAGGAAAACGAAGAGAGATATCAAAAGCAGAAAAAAGAGAAACAAAGCAAAGCCGGGCTTATAGTTTTGATCATCATTCTTGTGCTTTTGCTGGCGGCAGTAGCTTTTGCAACTTACAGTTATTTCACCGGCAGCGGCACGATCTACGAGATGATAGAAAAAGTGAAAAATATGATTCTTTCACGAACTTGACGGAGGCTGAGGATGAAAGTAATTTATAAGGTCTATTGCAGAGTTTATCAGAAGATTTTCAAGTTTGCAACGAATTTTCTCGATTGGAAAGCTCCTGAGATTTTGTCGGGCGAAGACAGCGTGCTGAAAATCCCCGATGTGCTGAAAAAAAGAGACATAAAATCGGTTCTGCTTGTCACGGACGGCGGACTTATGAAACTCGGCTTGCCGAACGAGCTTATTGACGCGCTTCAAAAAAACGGCATAAAATGCACCGTTTTCAGCGATGTTCAGCCGAATCCGACGATCACGAATGTTGAAAACGCAAAGGATGTTTACATCAAGAACTCATGTCAGGCGCTTATCGCCATGGGCGGCGGCTCTCCGATGGACTGCGCAAAGGGCGCAGGGGCGAGAGTTTCCAACCCGAAAAAGACGATATCACAGATGAGAGGACAGCTCAAGGTCAGAAAACCGCTTCCGTTTTTTATCGCAATTCCGACTACGGCGGGAACAGGCTCGGAAACGACAGTTGCCGCTGTAATAACCGATCCGAACACGCATGAAAAATATGCCGTCAACGATCCGAAGCTCAGACCAAAGTATGCCGTCCTCGACCCGAAGCTGACGGTAGGACTTCCGCTTCACATCACATCTACTACGGGTGTAGACGCGCTGACCCATGCTGTTGAAGCGTACATAGGTCACAGCAATACAAAAGAGACGAAAGAATGTGCAAGAAAAGCCGTTAAGCTGATTTTTGATAATCTTGAAACTGCGTGCATTGACGGCAAAAATATTCAGGCGAGAGCCAATATGCTTGAAGCGTCGTACTACGCCGGGGTTGCTTTCACGAGAGCTTATGTCGGCTATGTTCACGCAATTGCGCACCAGCTCGGCGGAATTTATTCGACACCTCACGGGCTTGCAAATGCAGTGATCCTGCCTTATGTTCTCGAATGGTTTTCCGACAGCGCATACAAGCCGCTTGCAGAGCTGTCCCTTATAGCAGGTGTCGGCGAAAAAGGAAAGTCCGACGCAGAAAATGCCGTTGCGTTTATTCAGGCGATCAAGTCGCTCAACGAAAAAATCGGAATCCCCAATAAATTCGATTTTATCGAAGAGGATGATATTCCGACAATCGTTCAAAGAGCGCTCAAAGAGGGCAATCCTCTCTATCCCGTTCCGAAAATTATGGACGAAAAAAACTGCGAAGAAGTAATTCGAAGCTTTATGAAATGACTTTATGCCGCACTTTTCTTTTGTGCGGCTTTTGCGGTTTTTACAATAAAAACAAATAATAATCATAAAAATAGACAGATTAAATTTCTATTTTCCAAAAAAAAAAAAAAAAAAACGTTAAAG
>JAFSTS010000021.1 GCA_017445685.1 Clostridia bacterium
CAGAATTTTATCGGAAGACGAATTTGGGGTTATGCAAGGCAAAAACGCAGGAAATCCTGACGGATTTCCGAGTATTTTAACACAGCATAACACAAAATTAGTCCGCTAAAATCGGGTTCGTATATGTGTGTTATGCTTAGTCGTACCTTTGTACAGCCTTCAAGAGAAGAAAACATCGTTTTCATCTAAATGCGACAACCCCTTTTTTCGTTGTGGCATAATCTTAACTAAAACGGTAAAACAAAAACTCAGAACTATTCATTATTTTTCATATACCTATTGACTTTCATGGTAAAAAAGTATAGAATATTACAGATGGTGTCCTAACCTGAAAAACACACATCATCTTGTATATTCCAACTGAGATTCTTTTGATGAACAATTTGGTATGAATTTATTTTTCAAATCAACAGTAAAAAGGAGGTGCAGTCTATTTTGGTAAGTATTTGGGTATGCGTGATTATCGCCGTGGTAGCAGCAATTGCCGCAGGTGCAGCAGGCTTTATATCCGGCGGTTTACATAGAAAAAGAGTCGCTGAGGCGACTATCGGTTCCGCTCAGAAAGAGGCGACGAGGATTGTAAACGAAGCTGTGTCAAAAGCGGAATCCATCAAGAAAGAAAAAATCCTTGAAGCCAAGGATGAAATACACAAACAGCGTTCGGAAACCGAGAAGGATCTTCGTGAAAGACGAACGGAAATTCAGAGGCAGGAAAGGCGTCTGAATCAAAAAGAGGAGACTCTTGACAAAAAAACCGACAACCTTGAAAAGAAAGACGAACAGCTTAACAAAAAGCTCAGGGATGTCGAAGACAAGCTCACTGAAGTAGAAAGCATCAAAAGAAGTCAGTTTGAAATGTTGGAGAGAATTTCGAACTACACTAAAGAACAGGCGAGAGATTATTTGCTCAAGCTTCTTGAAAGCGATCTCGACAGAGAAAAAGCTATCAAGATCATTGAATTTGAGCAGAAACTTAAAGATGAACAGGATACCATGGCTCGTGAGGTCGTTGCGACCGCCATTCAGCGCTGTGCTGCAGATCAGACCTCGGAAGCAACTGTCAGCGTTGTCGCTCTTCCCAGCGATGAAATGAAGGGCAGAATCATAGGACGCGAGGGCAGAAATATCAGAACGCTCGAAACGATCACAGGCGTTGATCTTATCATTGACGACACACCCGAAGCAATCACTGTTTCCTGCTTCGAGCCGGTCAGAAGAGAGGTTGAAGCCACTATCAAGCAGACGGGCGAGAGGGCTGTTATAGATGCCGGCGTAAACGGTATTCATCCCGAGCTTGTCAAGCTGCTCGGCAGACTTAGATACAGAACGAGCTTTGGACAGAATGTGCTCAATCATTCCCTTGAGGTTTCTTATCTTGCAGGACTTATGGCGGCGGAGATCGGAGCCGATGTCAAATTGGCGAGGAGAGCCGGCTTGCTTCATGATATAGGAAAAGCTCTTGATCACGAGATGGAGGGAACTCATATTCAGCTCGGCGTTGAATATGCCAAGAAGTATAAGGAAAACGAAGCGGTCGTTCATGCCATTGCCGCTCACCATGGCGATATAGAAGCGAAAACAGTTGTTGCCTGTCTTGTTCAGGCTGCCGACGCTATCTCCGCTTCAAGACCCGGCGCGCGACGCGAAAATGTTCAAAACTACATCAAGCGTCTTGAACAGCTTGAGGAGATCGCAACCTCGTTTGACGGCGTTGAAAAATCTTTTGCGATCCAGGCAGGTCGTGAAGTTCGCATTATGGTCAATCCCGATAAGGTTTCTGACGACAAGATGGTGCTAATTGCTCGCGATGTTGTCAAGAAGATCGAAGAAGAGCTTGACTATCCCGGACAGATCAAGGTTAACATCATAAGAGAAAACCGCGCTGTCGATTACGCTAAATAATTTCAATAACACTTAATGCTTTAACTTGCGATGTAATGGACTGCCGCGTGCGGTCCATTATGTCTTTTTGAGGAAAAAGAGGAGATAACAGTATGAATATTCTCGTCTTGGGCGATGTGGTAGGAAGTCAGGGATGCAATTTTTTGATGAAAAAACTGCCGCCGCTGAAGAAAATGAAAGGAATAGACCTGTGTATCGCCAACGGCGAGAATTCCGCTGCGGGCAACGGAATAACACCTGCTTCAGCCAACACCCTTTTTGACAGCGGCGCAGATGTTATCACTACAGGCA
>JAFSTS010000162.1 GCA_017445685.1 Clostridia bacterium
AGATGGGAAAAGTTTTTTGAATACCTTGCAAATAATTTCGGTAAAAGAGATGTCTTAAAACGCTCTCCCCTTCAATTTAACGACAGGGATTCTTTTGCTCCAAACCAGTTTTATGAGAGCATGGCTCAGTATGAAAAAAATGTAATTCTTGCTTTCGTGCCGGAAAACGAAGTTTCAGGCGACACTTACGAAACAGTAAAAAAAGTTATTGAAAAGTATGAAGGAAGTATTTTGAATGGATGATCACGTCAAAAAGATCGCTGATAAATTTGCCTTTGACGGGGAGCTTATCGACATCACCCCTGTAAGCATCGGGTTGATAAATGACAGTTATATTTTAAAACAGAGTATGAAAATCACAACCTTGAGCGCACAAGGCAGCAGCTTTTTTTGTATTAGATATAATCGAAAAAAATGGTAGTAATGGAAAAAATCACAAAGCTTGCCGCAAAGGAGATTTCTGATGAATAAAAAAATCATTGCTTTAATTTGTACAGTTGCCGTTTTGGCGGCAGGCATTGTTCTTCTCTCTTTTGCAATTCGAAACAAAGCGAACGAAGAAGATTTGTATTCTTCGTATTACACGCTTGACGAAGACTTCATTATCGAAGCTTCAAACGGCTGTATGTCTCAAAAGAAAAATACCGTGGAATTTATCAAAACAGCCTACAATTCCGGCGCAAACTGCATTGAACTCGACCTGACCTTTGATCCAAGCGGCGTGCCGTACATCGAAAGCAGCCCATACAACATCAACAGCGGATCTTTGATGCTTGAACAGGTTTTAAAACTGCTGTCTGATGATCCGATTTATAAAAATGATATGCTTGATTTAAAGGTAAACAGCGCCGACAATATGCCGCTTGTTGAAGAGCTTTGCACAAAATACAATATGACCGGGCGTGTATTCCTAAGCGGAATAAGCGTTAATCAGGCAAGCTATATAAAAAGCAATTGTTCCCTTCCCTTTTATGTCACAATGGACATAAAATATTCAAACGACAAAGGCTATCTTTCCGACATCTACAGCGATATTTCCAATTCCTTTGCCGTCGGATTGATTTGTGACGCTGACGAAATGTCTGATCTTCTCGCCGCAATTCTGCATGAAAACTGGATCGATATTTCATTTGAAAATATCAACAGCAAACATGACTGCATAAAGGCGCTGAAAAAGAGTCCGAAACGGATCAAGACAAACAAGCCTTATGAAGTTCTTGAAATCGTTCAAACCTGGCAGAACGAAGCGCCGATCGAATACTACGGAATCGAAACAACAACAGATAAGTAAACAGAAAGGGATTGATTTATCAATTATCTTTTAAGAACATGAGTTAAAAGGATGATCGTGGTTGAAATGCACGATCATCCTTTTTGATTGTCTTGCTATGATGTTTTTTTCTAAATGCGGCAGCCTCACGGTTTTCAGGTATGTTGATCAAGTTCTAAAAACAACATCAACAATGCTTCAATATTGCAACAGCGCTCTTTGAAATGTTTTCATGGGTCGGTAAAACAAACCTTCCTGCAAATCATAACGGTTTCAAAGAGGAGAGCAACTGCTTGACCGACAACTGTTTTTGGGGGTTGAATTCGTCTGACATGGCGTAATTGACTATGCTTTTAATAAAATATTCAACGCTTATGTCTTTCATATTCTCTTTCGAATGGTTCAGAGAACATACAAGTATTTTGCCGTTTCCGAAGGAAAATTGGAAGAGGTACAAAAGACGGTTAAAATGTGTGTCAAT
>JAFSTS010000163.1 GCA_017445685.1 Clostridia bacterium
TACGGTTTTATAAAAACCGCTTTGGATATACGAAACACATTGCTTGATTGGGTAGATAAAAATCCGTCCATTTGGGAAAATTATCAGCCGATCACGGGCGAAGGAAAAGGAAGTTATAATTTTTCATGGTCATGCGTGTTCGCAATGGAAATGATATTTGAGATTAGAGGTAAAAACGATGCTTCGAATTAAAAATCTTACTAAAAAATATGGTGAAAAGACGGCCGTCAACGACCTGTCGCTTCACATCAGACCCGGCGAAATTTACGGTTTTATCGGTCACAACGGCGCAGGCAAAACGACTACGCTCAAGTCTGTTGTCGGCATTTTGAAATTTGACGAAGGCGAAATTTTCGTCGACGGAATATCTGTAAAGGATGAACCGATCAAATGCAAGGAAAAAATCGCGTACATTCCCGACAACCCCGATCTGTACGATTACATGACCGGCATGAAATATCTAAATTTCATAGCCGATATTTTTAAAGTCGATGTAAACGAAAGAAAAGACAGGATAGAAAAGTATTCCGAGCTGTTTGCGATCGCATCCGATCTCGGCTCTCCAATAGCGTCATATTCGCACGGAATGAAGCAGAAGCTTGCTATCATCAGCGCGCTCATTCATGACCCGAAGCTTATAGTCATGGACGAGCCGTTTGTCGGACTTGACCCGAAAGCCGCGCATACTCTCAAAGAGATCATGCGTGAAATCTGCAATGACGGCGGAGCTATCTTCTTTTCGACCCATGTTCTTGAAGTTGCTGAAAAGCTTTGCGATAAAATTGCTATAATCAAAGACGGCAGACTTATCCGCTTTGGCACAATGGAGGAAGTCAAGGGCGACGACAGCCTTGAAGAAGTATTTCTGGAGCTGGAGGAAGAATAATGGTAAAAACTCTTGTCAAAAAACAGCTTTCGGAAATTTTTCGCGCGTATTTTTACAACCCGAAAACGAATCAGACCCGTTCCAAAGCCGCCGTTGCCGTCAGGCTTGCGCTTTTTGCGCTTGTGATGATCGTTTTTGTCGGGGGAATGTTCGCGTCGCTTGCGTATATGCTTTGCGAAGATCTTGTAAGCGACAAAATGACATGGCTGTATTTTGCAATTTTTTCAATTCTTGCGCTGGCGCTCGGAATTTTCGGCAGTGTGTTCAACACATATTCTGGCTTGTATCTCGCCAAGGACAACGATTTGCTTTTGTCAATGCCGATACCTGCAAGACATATCGTCTTTTCAAGACTTCTGAGCGTGTATTTGATGGGACTTATGTATTCCTCAGTCGTGATGATACCGGCTATCGTCGTCTATTTTATCGTCTACGGAGTGACGGTTCTAAATTTTATCGGCTGCCTGATGATACTTGTAAATTTGACGGTGATCATCCTCGTGCTTTCCTGCGCGCTCGGCTGGGTCGTTGCAAAGGCAAGCCGGAGGCTGAAAAACAAGAGCCTGACGACAGTGGTGATCTCGCTTGCCTTTGTGGGAATATACTATTTTGCCGTGTTCAATGCGCAAAATGTTATCAACGATATTCTGAACAACGCGTCAGTGTATGGAGGTAATATTAAAAAATTCGCCTATCCGTTTTACCTTTTGGGCAGAATGGGCGAAGGGAAAATGCTGCCGGTATTGACCGTTACTCTTGTTACCGCGGCGGCAGCTTTTTTGACATGGAAGATAATTCTTTCGACATTTTTCGATATCGCAACATCATCAAAAGCTGTCTCAAAATCGAAATCAAAGCAGAGCAGCTTTAAAGAAAAAAGCTTGCTGTTGTCTCTTGTTTCAAAGGAGTTTTCGTACTTCAAATCAAGTCCGACATTTATGTTAAACTGCGGTTTGGGAACTTTGATGATACCTATCAGCGCAGTGCTGATACTTGTAAAGGGCAATGAATTTGCGCAGATGTTTGACAATTATCTGTTCAATTACGATTCGATAAGCACCGTGATGATCTGCGTGCTTTTGTGCGTTGCCGCGTCCATGAACGATTTAACAGTGCCTTCGGTATCTCTCGAAGGAAAAACGCTGTGGGTAGTACAGTCGCTTCCGATAGATTTGAAAAATGTGCTTTTCGCAAAAGTTTCCCTGCAGCTTATTTTGACAGTGCCTATGCTTTTGATTTGCGAAATATGTTCAATAATCGCGTTGAAGCTGAGTTTTCTTCAAAGCGTAGCAGTGATTATTTTGCCGATAGCTTATGCAGTCTCTTACGCCATGTTCGGACTGATGATAGGACTGAAAAGACCCAATCTCACCTGGACGAGTGAAATTACGCCGATCAAGCAGAATATGTCTGTTATCATAGTGATGATTGCAGGCTGGGCGTATGCGGCATTGATAGGCGGAGCATACCTTTTGTGCGGACTGTTTATTGATTCGGCAAACTACCTTCTTGCCGTGGCATTGATAACGGTCATGCCGTGCGTATTACTATTCAGATGGTTAAAAAACACAGGCGCAAGAATCCTTTCGGCATTGTAAAATCTTTGGGGCAGTCGTATTAGCGACTGCCCCAGTTTCTATATAATATATTCTTTATACTTTTCAAGCAGACGGATATCTGCAATAAGCTTCAGATAAATTCCGTTTTCACGATAATCATCTTCGATTATTACACCGTCGTTTCGAAACATAGCTGCAACTTCGCCTGCATGGTAAGGGATAAGAAGCTCGGCGGTTTTTCGCGTTTTGGGAAGCTCCTCCACAATTGCTTCAAGCAGCTTGTCGACTCCTGTACCGTTGAGCGCGGATATCATGACGACTTTTCCCAGAGGGATGATGTCGTAAATGTTTTCAACCTTGTCGCACTTGTTCATCACCGATATCACAGGTTTTCCAGTGCATCCGAGCGAATCAAGAAGCCTTTGAGTGACCTCCAGATGTTCGGCGCATTCATCGCTTGAAGCGTCGCAGACATTGAGTATCACATCGGCAAAAACAGCTTCTTCAAGCGTGGATTTGAATGCTTCGACAAGATGATGTGGCAGACGGCGGATAAGTCCTACGGTATCAACGAGCATTATCCTGCGTCCGTCGGGAAGGTCAAGACCTCTCGATGTCGGGTCAAGCGTTGCAAAAAGCTTGTCCTGCGCTAAAACACCTGCGTCCGTCAGGCAGTTCATGAGCGTGGATTTTCCGGCATTTGTGTAGCCGACTATTGCGGCTGTCAGAATGCCGTCTTTTTTTCGCCTTTTTCGAAGATTGTTCCGACGCAGTTCGATGTTTTTAAGCTCGTCTGTCAAGGCGGAAATTCTCCGCCTGATGTGCCGCCTGTCGTTTTCAAGCTTTGTTTCGCCGGGACCTCTCGTGCCGATCCCGCCGCCGAGACGGGAAAGCTCCGCGCCTTTTCCGCTCAGACGGGGAAGAGAATATTTAAGCTGCGCAAGCTCGACTTGAAGCTTGCCCTCGTTTGTCCTTGCTCTTGAAGCAAAAATGTCAAGGATCAGCATCGTGCGGTCTATCACACGCACATCAGTAATATCTTCGACATTTCGCTGCTGCGAGGGTGAAAGCTCGCCGTCAAAAATGATAAGGTCGATTTCGTTGTTTTGACAAAATTCCCTGATCTCGTCAAGCCTTCCTGCACCGATATATGTTGCAATATCGGGTTTATCGCGCTTTTGAATGACTCTGGCTTCAACCTGCGCGCCTGCCGTTTTGGCAAGAGACTCCAGCTCGTCAAGCGAAGAATCAGGGTCAAAAGCTCCGAAGTCAACGCAGACCAGTATAGCCTTTTCGGGAGAATTGTCCTTTATCTCATTAGTCATAAATCAATATCCGTTCGGGTTGTTTTTTTGCCATCTCCATGTGTCTTCGCACATTTTGTCAAGATCTCTTTGCGCCGTCCAGCCGAGCTCGGCTTTAGCTTTTTCTGCGTCTGCATAGCAAACGGCAATGTCGCCGTCACGCCTTGGAGCTATCTTGTAGTTTATTTTTTTGCCGCAAGCCTTTTCAAAAGCTTTCACAAGGTCGAGCACGCTGTAGCCGATACCTGTGCCGAGGTTGTAGATGTTGACGCCTGTTTCGCCGAGAGCTTTCCTGACGGCAAGAACATGACCGACGGCAAGATCGACAACATGGATATAATCTCTCACTCCCGTGCCGTCCGGCGTGTCGTAATCGTCTCCGAAAACGCTCAGACACTCAAGCCTGCCCACTGCGACCTGAGCAACATAGGGCATGAGGTTGTTGGGTATTCCGTTGGGGTTTTCTCCGATCATGCCGCTTTCATGCGCTCCGATGGGGTTGAAATAGCGAAGAAGTGTAACGCTCCACTCGCTGTCGGAGGAGTGAATATCCGTCAAAATTCTTTCGATAAAATATTTCGTTGTGCCGTAAGGGTTAGTTGTGCCGCCTACAGACATATCCTCCTTGAACGGAACCTGATTGTCCATTCCGTAAACCGTAGCAGAAGAGCTGAAAACTATCTTCTTGCAGCCTGCATCTCTCATTGCTTCGCACAAAGTGACTGTGCCGCTGACATTGTTTTCGTAGTATTCAAGCGGTTTTCTGCAGCTTTCGCCTACAGCCTTCAGCGCTGCAAAATGAATCACAGCGTCGATTTTTTCCTTTGCAAAAATTTCGTCGAGAGCTTTTTTGTCGCGTACATCCGCCTCATAGAACTTGAAATCCCTGTTTGTTATCAGCTTTATTCTTTTTAAAACTTCCCTATTGCTGTTGCAGAAATTATCAAGTATAATTATATCATACCCTGCGTTGAGAAGTTCTACGCAGGTGTGCGAGCCGATGTATCCGGCGCCGCCGGTGACAAGAATTGACATTTTGCTTCACCTCGTTTAAAATAGTATACATATTTATTATAATACATTTTTAAGACTATTTCAACAACTCACGGAGGAAATTTGCGTGAAAGATCTTTGGGATATAAAAAATATCAGAGAAATTCTTGAAAAACATAATTTTAATTTTTCAAAGTCGCTTGGACAGAATTTTCTTGTCAACAGGAATGTTTGCCCCGAAATGGCGCGGCAGGCTGTTGAAAGCGGCGAAGTTTCGGTCATCGAAGTCGGACCGGGGATCGGGATCCTTACAAAAGAGCTTGCCATGTGCGCAAAAAAAGTTCTCTCCGTTGAAATCGACACAAGGCTGCTGCCGGTTTTGGAGGAGACTCTTGCGGAATTTGACAATGTCGAAATTCTCAACGCAGACATATTAAAGCTTGACATAAACGAGCTGATAAATGAAAAATTCTCAGGTGAAGATGTTGTTGTCTGCGCAAATTTGCCTTATTATATCACATCACCTGTGATAATGCACTTTCTTGAAAGCAAAAGCAGCCTGAAAAGCCTGACGGTCATGGTTCAAAAAGAGGCGGCGGACAGGCTGTGCGCAGAAGTCGGAAGCCGTGAAGCCGGAGCTGTCAGCGTTGCGGTCAATTATTACGCAGAAGCTCAAAAGCTTTTCAATGTTTCAAAAGGCTCGTTTTTTCCGCAGCCAAAGGTCGACAGCGCAGTGATCAAGTTGACTATCCGTAATAAACCGCCTGTTGTCATCAGCGACGAAAAGCTGTTTTTCAAGATAGTGAAAGCGGCGTTTTCTCAGCGAAGAAAAACCGCTGCAAACGGCATAAGTTCGGGACTCGGCATGGAAAAATGCCGCGTCATAGAAGCAATAGCAGAGGCAGGACTTGATGAAAATATCAGGGCGGAAAAGCTGACGATGCAGCAGCTCGCGAGCCTTACAGAATGTATTTCAAAAAAAAATGAAATAATTTTTGGGGAAAAATAATGAAAAGCAAAATCTATTTTAAAGGAGTAAAGGACGGCGTGCCGATAGCGCTTGCGTATCTGGCGGTATCTTTTACGCTCGGGATCGCCGCAAGAAAAGCCGGACTCAGCGCCTTCAGCGCAACGCTGATGTCATTTACAAACAACACCTCCGCAGGGGAATTTGCCGCCCTTTCGCTGATAGGCGCAGGCAGTTCATACGCGGAAATGGCGCTGACGCAGTTGGTTATCAACGCAAGATATATGCTCATGTCCTGTTCGCTTTCCCAGAAAATACCTGCCGAAACTCCGATATGGAAGCGGCTTTTTCTCGGCTACTGCATAACGGACGAGGTTTTCGGCGTGTCCTACGCATATCCGGGCAAGCTTGAATCAGTCTACACCTACGGAGCAATGCTTCTTCCCATGATCGGCTGGTCAACGGGAACTCTGCTCGGAGTCGTTCTCGGAAATGTATTGCCCTCAAGGATTCTGAGCGCGCTGAGCGTTGCTCTTTTCGGAATGTTTATCGGAATTATCGTTCCGCCTGCCAAAAAGAACAAGGTCATTGCAGGGTCGATACTTGTATCAATGGCGCTGAGCTGGGCTTTTACGGTGACTCCCGGCTTAAAAAACATCTCTTCGGGATTTACGATAATTATTATCACCATTGCCGTTTCAGGCGCGGCGGCGCTGATGTTCCCTGTTGGCGAGGAGGATAGCGATGAAACATAATGTGTACATCTATATTCTCATCATGGCATCTGTTACATATCTCATAAGAGCTTTGCCGCTGACGCTCATCAGAAAAGAGATAAAAAACAAATTTATCCGATCGTTTTTTTATTATGTTCCGTATGTCACACTTTCGGCGATGACATTTCCGGCGATCCTCACAGCCGCCCAAAGTCCGCTTTCGGGAGCTGCAGGGCTTGTTACCGCCGTTGTGCTGGCGATTTTTGACCGAAGCATTTTTACCGTTGCAACGGCTGCCTGCGCGGCAGTGTTTTTGTGCGAGCTGTTAATAAAATAGAAAATATAAAAAATAATAAAAAATTGCAATTTTTATTTGACAAAACAGCTTGTTTATTATATTATATTATTTAGATTATTGTCTCACGGAGGTTTTCATAATGAGTTCTGAAGAAATCACGACGACCGTCAGCGAGGATATAAATGTCGAAGCTGCCGCTCCTGCAAAAGCAGTGTCTAAGAGAAAACAGAAGAAGTTTAATAAAAAGCAGAAAAAAATCGACAAGAAGCAGGCAAAGCTTGACAAGAAAATCTCAAACGCTAAAAAGATCACGAAGCATAAACAGAAAAAATTCGACAAAAAGCAGAGAAAGATCGACAGAAAGCAGCGACGCCTTAACAAAAAAGGCGTAAAATGGGGAATCCTTCCTGCTGATATTCTCCCGGAAAAGAAGTATAATAATTTCAAAGAGTTTAACGAATACATGAAAGATAAGCTCTATATTGAAAACAAAGGACTTCGTATTTTCGTTCAGATCGTCTGCATTATCGTAATTGTTGCAATTCTGGCTTCAATTGTCGGTACGATTATTCGCGCTGGCGCAGAGAAAAAGTGGCTTCAGGAATCGTACGGTGAGCTCGAATCCATCAACTCTGAAATTAACAACATCATCGCAGACCTTGGCGGTGAGCCGACTGACGAAAGCGATATACAGGCTATCCAGCGTAAGCTTGATAAGATCATCAAAATGCTTGAGGAGAGGGGTTATAACTCCTCAGCGGCAATTTCGGTCAGCAGTCAGATAGACGATCTTTCCCAGGACATAATTGAACTTTCATCCGATGATACAACAGGCGCAGACTCTTCAACGGCTGCGCCTTCTTCTTCGTCTTCAGCCTCCTCGTCCTCATCGTCATCGTCTTCATCCTCGTCCTCTGCATCGACGAAATCGACTTCAAACGAGCTTAGCTCCTCGTCTTCAAAAAAGGATATCATAAACTACTGCAATACAGCATTAAACAAAATCAAAAGCTCCAAAGCCGGTTTTACCAAGAAATATATCATGACGGTAAACGGTGATGTCAGCGGACTTCCGGGCTGGCTTGTAAACCTTGCAAAAGCCAACGAGACAACAACTGTCAAAAAAGGTGAAAGCTCCGACGACATATATCCGGCAAGCGGATATTCATGGGCAAGCAAGCTCACCGAAAGCGATGTCAAGCAGGCAACGCTTCAAAAGTCCGGCTCAAAATATATTATCAAGCTTACAATCGTTGAAGAGGACAATCCTGCCAAAGGCAACAGTCATTTCGGCAGATGTATGTCAGTTCTCGACGCTGACGACGTTAAAGCGAAATCCTCGCTTATCAAGTCTGCCGATATGCACTACTACAACGGCTACATTTACGCTGAGATAGATATCAAAACAGGCAATGTAATCAAGTCCGAAGCTTCTGCAACGGCAGATGTCAAGCTGAATGTTTCTCTTTTGGGCGATGTTTCCGCAAAGCAGATCGTCAGCACGGAGACATTTACAAACTTTGTCTGGTAAATCTTCACGGAGGGCGGAAAATTGATTTTTTCACTTATCATACCCTGCTTTAACGAAGAGGAAAACATCCGTCCGATGTACGACGAGATCCAAAAAGTTTTTTCCTCCTGCAATTTTGAATACGAGATGATTTTCGTCAACGACGGCAGTGCAGACGGCACGGCTAAAGAGATCAAAAAACTGATCAAAGAAGGCGCGGCGAAAGTAGTAATGCTTGATTTTTCCAGAAATTTCGGGAAAGAAGCTGCCATCTTTGCAGGTCTTGAACACTGCAAGGGAGATTTTGCCGCGATAATAGACGGCGACCTTCAGCAGCCGCCTGAGGTTGCGCTGAAAATGCTTGAGATTTTGCTTGAAAAGCCTGACTGCGACTGTGTCTGCGCCTATCAGGAAAAGCGGATTGAAAAGTCGATCACGGCTTTTTTGAAGAAGACTTTTTACAAGGTGATAAACAGTCTTGCCGAGGTAAATTTTGTCTCCGACGCAAGTGATTTTCGCGTCATGAGAAGAAACATGATTGAAGCTATTTTGTCTATGCACGAAAATGTCAGATTTTCAAAGGGCATTTTTGCGTGGGTAGGCTTTCACACTGAGTTTATCGCGTATCAGGCGAGGCAGAGAAATGCCGGACAGACGAAGTGGAGTATGCGCTCTCTGTTCAAATATGCCTTTGACGGAATAGTATCATTTTCCGCAAGCCTTTTGAAAATACCGGGCTGGCTTTCGCTTATGAGCTTTATCAGCGCGTTTGTATTCCTGATAGTGAGGCTCTGCGAAGGCAATTTCAACGAGGTATCGGTTGCAATATTTGTAGTGCTTTTGATGAGCGGTGTAGTGCTATTCGGCGTGTCGATCGCGTGCGTATATCTCAACAGGTCGTATTCCGAGTCAAAGCGGCGTCCGATATATATCTTAAGAGATAAAGACAAAAACTAAAAAAGAAGTTTGGGACTGTCGAATTAAAGCGTTTGAGTTAGCAGTTTTCTTTTAAAAACATAAGTTAAAGGATGATCGTGGTTGAAATCTCGTGCGATCATCCTTTTCGACTGTCTTGCTTTAATGTTTTTCGCTAAATGCGGCAGCCCCATTTTTGCTAATGCGACAGTCTCTTTTTTCATTAAGAGATTGAATTTAACAGCTTTGTGTGATATAATCAAAAATGGAATGATATATTTACGAGGTGCGAAAATGGAGTTTCGAACAGAACACGATTCGATGGGTGAGATTCAGGTGCCTGCCGACAGGTATTGGGCAGCGCAGACCCAGCGAAGCTTTGAAAACTTTAAAATCGGCGGTGAAAAAATGCCGATAGAGATCATAAGAGCTTTCGCCGTGCTGAAAAAGGCGGCGGCAACTGCAAACAACAGGCTCGGAAAACTTGACGATGAAAAGACACAGATCATCTGCCGCGTATGTGATGAGATAATGCAGGGCAGGCTCGATAAGCATTTTCCGCTTGTTGTCTGGCAGACAGGCAGCGGCACTCAGTCAAATATGAATGTCAACGAAGTTATTGCAAACAGGGGTAACGAGATTGCAGGTAAAAAGCTTCTTCATCCGAATGATGATGTCAATATGTCTCAAAGCTCCAACGACACTTTTCCGACTGCAATGCACATTGCCGCAGTGACGGAAATAGAAAAAAAACTTTTTCCCGCGATGAAACAGCTCATGGAAACCTTCAAGCGTCTTGAAGGCGAAAATTTTGATGTTTACAAAAGCGGAAGAACACATCTTCAGGACGCAACTCCCATAAGGCTTTCTCAGGAGATCAGCGGCTGGAGAAATATGATTGAAAAGACTTACGAAATGCTCGAAAAAAGTCTTGACGGTCTGTGTGAACTTGCGCTTGGCGGAACTGCTGTCGGAACGGGTATTAACGCTCCCGAAGGCTTTGCCGGGGAAGCTGCAAAAGCCGTCGGTGAAATAATGAACAGAAAGTATGTCACTGCCGAAAACAAATTCCATGCCCTTACTTCAAAGGACGATATCGTTTTTGCTCACGGCGCGCTGAAAGCTCTTGCGGCAAATCTGATGAAAATTGCAAATGA
>JAFSTS010000164.1 GCA_017445685.1 Clostridia bacterium
ATATTTACAAGGACTACAAGGTCGAAATACTTGTCTGCGCTGTCAGAAGAAAAGACAATGTATTTATTCCGAGCGGCGACTTTGTGCTTGAAAAAGACGACAAAATTTCCATTACGGCTTCAAGAAAGCAGCTTTCGTCTTTTATGAAACAGCTTGGAATGTACGAACACAGCGCAAAAAATACGATGATAATCGGCGGCGGCAGGATAGGTTATTATCTTGCAAGTCAGCTTACCGAGCTCGGTTTTCGCGTAAAGATAATCGAAATAGATCACGAGAGATGTCTTGAGCTCAGCCGGCTGCTTCCGAAGGCGGAGATAATCTGCGCCGACGGAACGGACAAGGAAGTTCTTCTTGAAAACGGCGTTGAGCAGCAGGACGGCGTGGTATGTCTTGCCCAGATAGATGAGGAAAATATAATTACTTCCCTTTATGTTTCCTATCTCGGCGTTAAAAAGACTGTCACCAAAGTCAACAGAGTTTCAAACGATGTCTTGACGAGCATAGGTGTTGAGAGCGTCATTTCGCCCAAAAACCTTGCCGCCAACCGAATAGTGCGTTATATCCGCGCGCTGACAAACAGTGACGGCAGCGGTGTGCAGACGATGTATGAGCTTGTCGACGGCGAGGTTGAAGCGCTGGAATTTCGCATTGAAAACGAGAAGGAATATACTTCCATCATGTTCAAGGATCTTCCCATCAAGGATAATATACTTATTTGCTGCCTTATCAGAAACAATAAGCTTATCTTTCCGCGCGGCGACGACACCATGGAAGTCGGCGATACCGTGATCGTGCTGACAAACAATCGTCAGAAGATAAATTCGCTCAGCGATATTCTCAAATAAAGGATCATCACCATGAATTATCGAATGCTTTTTCACACTGTCGGACAGATCTTGAAGGTCGAATCGATCCTGCTTCTGCTTCCTCTGGCTGTTGCAATAGTCAAGGAGGAGCATACTGTCTTCGCTTTTTGCGTCACGATAGTCATAACGGCGGTTCTGGCGGCTGCGTTTACGCTTTTGCCCGTTCGGAAAAAACAGACTTTTGCGCGCGAAGGATTGCTGATAGTTGCTTTTTCGTGGATAATAATGTCCGTCATCGGCGCGCTGCCGATGTATCTCGGAACTCACGGCAGAAGCTATCTTGACTGTCTTTTTGAAACTGTTTCCGGCTTTACGACAACGGGCGCTTCCGTGGTTGACAATGTTGAAATTTTGCCAAAAAGCATAAACTTCTGGCGCTGCTTTACCCACTGGATAGGCGGCATGGGAATACTTGTTTTCGTCCTTGCGCTTGTGTCGGGAGAAGGCAGCAACTCCATGTATATCCTCAAAGCAGAAGTACCGGGTCCCGTGACGGGCAAGCTTGTTGCAAAAACCAAGGTCAATTCAAGAATACTTTATACAATATATATCGTTCTTACTGCGCTTGAAGCCGTTTTCCTGAAGCTTGGCGGAAACTCGCTTTTTGACAGCGTTACAATTGCTTTTTCCACAGCCGGAACAGGCGGATTCTGCTCTTTTAACGCAAGCATCGGCGCATATAACAGCCTGTATACCGAGATCGTCTGCACCGTTTTCATGCTCCTGTTCAGCCTTAACTTCAACCTTTTTTATCTGATCGTCGTAAGGCAGTCGAA
>JAFSTS010000165.1 GCA_017445685.1 Clostridia bacterium
AAATCGCATTTCTCAACAATGTCAATCTAAAGTCGTTATCCTGACAGTCATAAGAATACTTACTGTCGTTCAAAACGGCAAGCGTGTATGGTTTGTCGTCTTTGTAGTATGTAACCGCTCCCCAGCGCTGCGCAGGCTCTTCTTCGCCATTAGCGGGTCTGTTTATGAAACCTGACGGGATCTCATAAGTATTTTTATGATTTTCGCCATCTGTCGGGAAACTAACTTTGAGCATTGTCAAAGGTTCTTTCCAAACGGCTTTGCATTTTACTCTGAGAATATCCTGCTCTATGGCGAGAATAAAGTCCTGAACAAGGAGGCTTTCACCGTATTTGTATCTTGCCCTTACAACGCCTCTTACGGGGCCTCTTTCAACGACTTTCAGACTTTCAAGTTCCATCTGTCCCTTGACTTTATCGAACTTGAAAATATCGTGCGCCCATGTGTCGGATCCACTGTCGTCTATGACGGTAGGAATTGCCATCGGGCGCTCTTTGCTTCCAAAGTGACAGTGATCTTTTCCTACGAAGAAAGTGACTATACCGCCGTTTTCCTTTGAGATGATGACTTTTAGTCTGCCGTTGTCCATCATAACGGAATCGACAAGCTCATTGACGACCATTTCGCTGTATCCCTGATGTTCGGGCACGATCATTTTTTTATCAAATTTAAGCCAGAAAGTTTCATATCCAAACGCCGGGAGATCGGCAAGAAAGCAAGTGTCCGCGCTTGAATCGTTGGAGCGTGAGGCTCTGACATTTTGCGATGCAACATATTCGCCCTTTGAATTTTTGACCCATCTTGACGCATTGTAAGTCCTTACCGGTACTTTAATAGGGAACGAGAGAGGGTTGAATACAACGACAGGTCTTTCAAATTTTTCAAAATGTTCCTGATTTCTTACTTCACAAATAGGATCGCTTACGCCGTCGAGCCATGTGTCAACACGCCTTGCAATTCTCTGGAAAGCTTCGTTGGAAATGTTTTCAGAGATCGTCAAAGCGTGTCCGGCAAGGTTTTGCGCGTCATCATAAGCTTCGCGGATAGAACAACCGCAAAGTATATCGTGAAACTGGTTAAAACAAACATCACGCCATGCTTCCTTGATGTTTCCTGTTTTGGCAGGCATATCGGCAATGTGCTTTGCAACAGTTGAAAATGCCTCGCTGACATAAAGAGAATTTTCGCACTGCCTGTTGAGCTTTTTGATAACGGATGTTACGCTGTAGCAGCCGCTCGCATGATGCTGAAGATCATCTTTCCAAACGGGGAGAGGGGATTTATGTTTTTTCAAAAGCTTGAAATATTCGTCCGGTGAAGAAAAAATCATGGCAGAGTGTTCGCCGTTTTTGTTGAGCTCTTTCATATACTCGATATCGCCTTTTGTCGGTCCGCCTCCGTGGTTTCCGACCCCGAAAAACAGCATTACGCCCAAGTCGAGCTTTTTAACATTCTCTTCCGCCTTTTCAAGTGTCATATCAATAAATTTACATCCGCTCGCTGTATAAGCGATAGGTATTTTAAATGCAGGAATTTGAGTTGAGTCGATTCCTTCCCACATAAATACATCGGGTACTTCGGCGTTTTCGTGTATCATTGGGCGCATGAAAACATAAGAGTCCATTCCGGAAAGCTTCAAAAGCTGGGGAATATTTCCGTTGTGGCCGAATGAATCAACATTATATCCCGTTGTGCAGATTTTTCCGAATTTCTCTTTATAATAAAGCTGAGAATACAACGCCTGTCTTGCAAAGGATTCTCCCGACGGCATATTGCAGTCAGGCTGGACCCACCAGCCGTTGACAGGTACCCATCGTCCTTCTTTGACTCTTTGGCAGATTTCCTCAAACATTTTCGGCTCGATTTCTTCGACCCATTTGTAATATGCTGCCGATGAACAAGTGAAGATAAAATCATCGTATTCATTAAGTCTGTCCAGAGCGCTTCTGAAGGTTTGCAGAACTTCTCCGCACCCTTCCTGCCATCTCCACAGCCATACAGGATCAAGATGAGCAGAGCCGATCAGGTATATGCTTTTGTCCATAATATTATTGTCCTCCTTGTAATGTCGGCAACTTAGGAAATCATGTGACGGTTTTCGGTGTTTAAATTCTGTTAAAAATCTGTTTTTCAGCTCTTATCTGCTTGCTTTTTCAATAGCATTGCCGAGCTCGATCCTTGCGTTTGCAAAAGTTGAATCGGAATATGTAAACTCCGTAAAGGAAGTTGTTACTTTGTGGAGTATCTTATCGGTCTTCTCCTTACCGATGAGATTTTCGGCAAGCTTGAGATAATCATAGTCTTCCACACCGCTCATAATGCTTTCAAGGCGAAGAGAGCTGTATATTTCGTTTTTATCAAAGGTTTTTTCAGCATACTGTCTTTTCCAGATACCCATATCCTTGATCACGGGATATACAAGATAGCCGTCGCCGTAGGAATAATTTTTATCCCATGCGATGCCGTCTGCCCATACCGAGGGTGTGTAATCGTCATACATTCCGCGCCAATAGCTTGCGCACCAATAAAGGAAGCCTTCTGCTCCTATATCATAGTGCTGCCAGAAAAGGATGCGGTGTTTAAGAGACTGCTGCTGAATGAACAGGTTGCAGTAATCGGGTGAGCTTGGTTCGCAGCAGACATACATCCAGAATTTGTCGCCCTTTGCCTGACGGGCAAGAACTTTTTCGAGCGTGCCCGGTTCTTTGACAAATAAATCTGTCAATGCGCACATAATATTGCTTCTTCCGTCCTGAATGTCGATGTTGTATATCGCTTCACCCGTCAAAGGATCGACCGCCTCCGTCTTGTCCATATAGAACGGAGTTACCATATTGTAGCCGGGGTAATTAGCTTTGAGAGAGTCTGTCAACTGAATATATCTTTCGAGATCCTCCTGAGTTTTCGGCTCGTCTATCGGGTAGAAATATGCTTTCTTCGCCCATTCGGGATTAGTCTGAATCTTGGCATAATCTCCGCCGGAAATATGAACAGATGTCATTCTTTCGTCGTTGAGATATTTATCCGCTCTGTCGTCGTTAATGCTGTAAGGAATAGTATATGGAGAAATGCGGTGGGAAAGGAGCAATTCATAATGCTCTTCTTTTAATTTTTGAAGTTCCGCCCCTTCGGCGTTGAACATACTTCCGATATCGAACCATCCACTGTTGTTGCCGACAGCGGTCGTCAGCGCAGGAGTCGTCGGAAGCTCAAAGTCCCAGACATGAAGGGAGACTTTTGCCGTGCCGAGTTCGTATTTGTTGCCGTCTGCTTTCTGATTGCCGTATTCAA
>JAFSTS010000166.1 GCA_017445685.1 Clostridia bacterium
GAAGACTGAAGACTGAAGAACGAATAATATTAAGCGGTCATTTAATTGAAAAGATAAAGTTATTTTCCACAAACTTATTGTCTTTGAATGAATAAAGTTTTAACACCTGGTTTTCCCCCGGCAAAATTGACATTACAGGCAAACACTGGTATAACAACACTAACTGTAGTTTTGCGCAAAACAACGGCCGGCGAGTTCGTATGTGCGCTTAAGAGTATTTACACCCCCAGACAAAAAATGATGACAAAGATGATTTGAAAAATGCAGTTTTGTCAGAAGGAAAAGGACGGTTTGCAGATGTTAGGTTTCTACAAGGTGCCGCGCGCGCTCAAACAGCCGGCAGCGATCACCAAGTGTTTGAGAAGTTCGCAGTATGATGAGCTTCTTGAAATTGACCATGTGAACAACAGCTTTACAAAAAAATACTCCATAAACGATAAGTACGCGCTTCCGCTGACGGATGTTGATTACAGAGATCTGTTCGCACATATGTCCGAATTTCTTGTTCATCCCAACGACAGAATCAAAAAGGATGATCGTACGAAATTCAACCACGATCATCCTTTTAACTTGTGTTCTCAAAAGAAAATTGCTAAACAAAACGCTTTAAT
Organism: Clostridia bacterium; assembly: GCA_017445685.1. Next base: position 612 of record JAFSTS010000166.1, read on the forward strand.
TCGACATTTTTTCTTTTAAGCATAACCCCAAATTCGTCTTCCGATAAAATTCTGCGACCTGAAACGAGTGCGTTTTTAAGCAGGATTTTGTGCGGAGGACGAAGGCGGGCTGCCGCCCGGCAAGGACGACAAGCAACATGATGACAAAAACACGCCGTTTCAGGCGTGTTCGTATGTGTGCGTTATGCTTATGGTGTACCTTTGTACAGCCTTCAAGAGAAGAAAACATCGTTTTTATCTAAATGCGGCAACCCATAATTTTTACATATTCTACTTGAATTTACAATCCACGACTACGGGATAGTGATCTGAAATATAATAATCGCCGTTTTTGTCTGTCACAACATTGTATTTTACCGGATTAAGGCTTTTGTTGACGAAAATGTAATCGACAACGCACTGCTCGCCCACTCCAAGGCCGTTGTAGGTGTTAATGTTTACAATATCCTCGCAGACATATTTTGAGTCGCGCAAAACGCCGCTGTTGACTATAATGTTGTAGTCGCGGCTGCCCTCTTTCAAGTTGAAGTCGCCCGTAACAAAGGTCGGCATATTGTTAAGCCCTCTGACCTTTTTGACGATGAGCTTGACCCCTTCGTTGACGGCAACTTCGCCAACATGGTCGGTGTGGGTGTTCAGGATAACGAATTTACGCGTAGTGTAAAGATCCTTGAGAATTGCCCATGTGCAGATTCGGTTGTGCTTTCCGTCCCAGCCGAGAGAAGCTTCGTCAGGTGTTTCCGAAAGCCAGAAGTTTCCGCTGTTTCGAAGAAGAAATCTGTTGCGGCTGTAGAAAATTGCGGAAAACTCGCCCTTGTTTGCGCCGTCGTCTCTGCCGACTCCGATAGCATTATAGTTTTTAAGAGATGATTTCAGGTATGCCATCCATTCGGGCGTCGCTTCCTGAAAACCGATAACATCAGGAGCTTCGCGCTTTATCAGATCAACAACATAAGGCGCGCGCTTCTCCCGGGAATGTTCCCCGTCGCCGCGGCACAAAATGTTGAAGGACATGACACGGATGTTGTTTTCAAGGTCTTCGGCTTCTTTAACATAATCTCCGCAGGAATCGTTGACATCCTTTGACTTTGTTACATTGATGAAAGTCCTCAGAAGAATCGTAAAATCCATCCAGAGATTGTGATTTTCAACATACTCCTTGTCATAAAGAGCTTTTCTTTCGTCAGTGATGTTGTCTCTGCCGTTTATCTGGGCAAGCCCCGTGATACCCGGTTTGACTGAGAAAACATTATACTGTTCACGAAGATTGCGGATTTTTTTCTCCTTTGGTATAAGAGGACGAGGGCCGACAAAGCTCATATCGCCTTTGAGAACATTAAAAAGCTGCGGAAGCTCGTCCAGGCTCAGTCTTCTTAAAACCTTGCCGATGCCTGTGACCTGACTGTCGATGTCTTTCAGGAGAGCCGTTGCCTTTTCTTTCGTTCCGTTTTTCATTGTGCGGAACTTGTATATGTAAAAGCATTCGTTTTTGTAACCGACTCTCTTCTGATAGAAAATTACAGGTTTACCGTCAAAAATGAGAATGGCGACAGCAATCACCAGCATGACCGGTGAGAGAATGATGATCAGCAGGAAGCTGAACACAAAATCTAAAAACCTTTTCATGTCTTTCCACCTCAGAAGCGGTCAAATCAGAATCTTGTCCGCTTGTTTTCTTCTTTGATAAGTATTGCCCTTGCAGGAGCAGCTTCAAGTCCGACTGTTTTGATGGGCAAAGCGATCAGCGAGTAATTGCCTTCGGGAATATCCTCAAGCTCCAGACCCTCCAGCACGCCGACGCCATTATTTGAAAATGTTCTGTATACGCCGGTTTTGTTTCGCTCTGCGCTAATGCAGCTTGAATCAACGCCGATCATCCTATATCCGAGATTTACCGCACACAACGCACCGTGGTCAAAGAAGCACGCGGACTTTCCGCTTTTGATAAGCAGCCTTTGACAGCCTCTCGGAAAATTATTTTCAACATATTCGCCTGTGATAGGGCCTTCAGGCACTTTGATGACCTTGCACGAGCCGATGAACACGGACAGGTCAAGCTCGTCCACGGTGATTCCGTCGGGAGAAAAGTGCGAGGGTGCAACGATGTGCGTCGCGCCGTGAGAAGAAGAGGAAAAAGCGCTCAGGTTACATTCGTCGCCCTTTTCAAAGCTCTTAAGAAAAGTGTATTTGCCTCCCGCGCTTTCACCAAGAACATCGGCGGAAATATCAAAAATCTCCATTTTACCACATCCCGTTAAATGTTCTGCAAGCTTTCCGCTTTCAGATATGCGTTGATGAATCCGTCAATATCGCCGTCCATCACAGCGTTTATATTTCCGGTTTCAAAGTTGGTACGGTGATCTTTTGCCATTGTGTAGGGCATGAAAACATAGGAACGGATCTGGCTTCCCCAGGCAATTTCCTTTTGCACGCCCTTAATATCCTCGATTTTTTCAAGATGTTCGCGCTCTTTGATTTCAAGAAGCTTCGATTTAAGCATTCTCATGGCAACATCACGGTTTTGATGCTGGCTTCTTTCAACCTGAGAGGCGACGACTATGCCTGTCGGGATATGAGTCAAACGGACAGCCGAGGAGGTTTTATTAACCTTCTGACCGCCTGCACCGCTCGCGCGGTAAACATCCATCTTGATGTCCTCAGGGTTGATTTCGACTTCAATTGTATCGTCTATTTCAGGCATAACTTCTATGGACGCGAAGGAAGTGTGTCTCCTGCCGGAAGCGTCAAACGGTGAAACGCGCACAAGACGATGCACGCCCGATTCGCTTTTGAGAAAGCCGTAAGCGTTTTCGCCTTCAATGAGAAGCGTAGCGGATTTAAGACCTGCTTCGTCGCCGTCAAGAAAGTCCGCCATGGTGACTTTATAATTATGGCTCTCTCCCCAGCGCGTATACATTCGAACAAGCATTGCGTTCCAGTCCTGAGCCTCAGTTCCGCCGGCGCCGGCATGAAATGTTAAAATCGCATTTTTTGAATCGTATTCGCCTGTCAGCAGTGTTCCGAGAGTCTGTTTTTCAAGCTCTTTTTCAACCTCGTCAACGATTTCGCGGCACTCGTCAAAAAGACTCAGATCTTCTTCTGCGTCAGCAAGTTCTATCATCACGAGCGCGTCTTCAAAATTTCCACGGAGCTTTTCGTAGGATTCCACCTTGGATTTGAGCGCGCTTGTCTTTTGAACGATTTTCTGCGACTGCTCGACATTATCCCAGAAACCGTCCTGGGCGGACATCTCTTCAAGCTTTGCAATTTCGCCTTTCAGCCTCTCAACGCCGAGAGCCTCGTAAAGCCCTTCAAGGCTTTCTTTTTTTTCAAGAAGTTCAAGTCTGAGCTGTTCGTATTGTATCATTTCAAGTCACCTTTTAAAAAGAAAAATCAATATTGTGCCAAAACATTATTTGTAAAAAACAATCTATCGATTTATTTTACCATAAACGAGAAAAAAAATAAACACTTTTCTTAAAAAAACATTAGGTATAAATCCGGCAGACAGGCGCACAAAAAAACCGGTGTTAAAACACCGGCAAAGATCAGGGGGGGGGATAGAGACATATTGTCTTTTTTGCTTTGTCAAATTTAATTACCATGGATAACTTTCGTAAAAGGGAGAAAGCGAATTGATGTCAACATTTTCTATATACGAGACGATATATCTCATCGTAAAAGCGTCGTCATCAAACGCAAATGCGATCTGATCAAGTGTGGATTTTTTCTCGTCGCTGATAAAAACGACGCTGTAACTGCCGATAGTTTCAACCTCTTTGTTGGGGAAAAGAGAGAAAAGCCGCTGCTTTTCAGCTTCATACTCTGCGCGCGGCAGTCTCCATTGAGCGACTATGTCGTAACACAGGTCGGGATAGTTGTAATACCTGTAAATATACATAACATTTTCGGCTTCGGCAGGAATCCGAGTCGGGAAAAGACCGTTGTATGAGACAGAAGAAGCCGGACAGCTTTCATCAAACACGAGGTAGTCTGATGTGTCGGTAGTGACCGAAGCGCACGGCGGCATGATTGAAAATGCAATCACAAAAACCAAAGACAAAACTACGCTTGTTGCAAAAAGGGCAAACAGTGCTGCCTTTGTTTTTTTGCCGATATGCCTGTAAAGAAGCATCACAAGCACGCCGACAAGAAGCGGCAGCAAAACCATCAGAGAATAAAAGAACATTCTGCCGCCGGAAACGATTTCGAAAAATCTGAAACGCCTGTGAAGACCAATGAGGATCAGCAGGTAGGCGCTTACGCTCAGCAGCGAAAAAACCACGCAGACTATTGTTGCGGCAAGAGCTTTGCCTCTTGGCTTTTCCATCAGTCCTGAGCCTCCCTGACATTTTTGATAATATCTTCGACTGTGTTTCTCAAAGAAGAATTGCGCTCTATCTCTTTTTTGATTTTCTTGACGCCGTAGAGAACGGTGGAATGATCCTTTCCGCCAAACTCGTCACCGATCTGACCGGAGGAAAGACCTGTTGTCTCTTTGATAACATACATTGCGATCTGGCGGCATTTTGAAGTCGTCGAATCCTGTCGCGAAGATCTTATATCGTCGGGGGAAACGTTGAAAGTTCTTGCGACTTCGGCAATGACCTTTTCAACAGTTATTACGGGCGGTTGTTCATCGTGGAGAATATCCTTGATTGCATTCTGAGCTGTTGCGATATTTGCAGGAGAGCCAAGATCAATGCTCGCTTTCATTCTCTTAACCGCGCCCTCAAGCTGACGGATATTGTTTTTAAGCTTCTCGGCTATGTAAAGGACAACATCGTCCTTGAGTTTAATGCCCAGAGAGTCGGCTTTGCGCTCAATGATGATCATTCTCGTTTCAATATCGGGCGGCTGAATATCTGCAAGCAGACCCCATTCAAACCTTGTGCGAAGTCGCTCGTCAAGCCTTGATATCTCTTTTGGCGGACGGTCGCTCGTCAGAACGATCTGTTTGCCTGCGTCGTTCAGCTCGTTGAAGGTGTGGAAAAACTCTTCCTGAGTCGTTTCCTTTCCGCCGATAAACTGGATGTCGTCAACAAGCAAAACATCGCTGCTTCTGTATTTTTCATGAAACTGATCCATCTTGCCGTATTTCAGATGTTCAATAAGTTCGTTTGTGAAAGTTTCACCCTTGGTTGACACTATGTTTGCAGAAGGATCGGACTTGCTGATCTCGTTACAGATAGCGTTGAGCAGGTGAGTCTTGCCAAGACCCGAATGTCCGTAGATGAAAAGCGGATTGTACGCTTTGCCGGGATTGTTGGCAACAGCCATTGCAGCCGCATGAGCAAATTTATTGGACGAACCGACAACGAAGGTTTCAAAGGTGTTCTCGCTGTAGCTTTCAACAGGTGTGGACTCTTTTTTAGGTGTTGAGCTGACGACCTGAACATCAACGGGGAAACCGAAAACTTTCTCAAAGGCGTCGCGAAGAATATTGATAAATTTCGCGTCAATAACTTTTTTCTTGTATTCAACCGTGGACAGAATCACCACGCTGCTGTCAATGTCAAACTCGTAAAGCTCAAGATCTTTGAACCAAAGGTCAAAGATAACTTCTGAGATGTTTCTTTGACATTCTTTTTTTACGTCTTCCCAAAGGGATTCAAATGATTGCATAAGTAACCTCGCTAAATCTATATAAACAATTTGTATTGGACGGATAAAATGTGTAAACCTGAATCAAAATACCATTTTCATAATTCTTTTGCCGAGAGCCTGTGACTTTGCCGCCGCCTCAAAAGCGCGGTAGTAAGCGTTGATGTTGTCGATAACATCAACTCCTTCCACAAGGCGCAGGATCCTCTCACGAAATTCGGGTATAGTCAGAAGTTCAACTGCCTTTTCAAAGTCGCAGCGTACGCTTCTTGTAGTACCCATCAAAGTCAGGCCGTGTTCGAGAACCATTCTCGTGTTTATGGGCGCATTGTCGTTGGACACGCCGCTGAGAATGATTTTTCCGCCGGAACACAGCTTGTCTATTGCCTGATTGACGGCGGACGCCGCGGCATTGCCTCCGACAGCTTCAATTGCAACCGAGACATTAGGCATATTTTCAATGTCATTTACAAAATATGTGTCGGCAAAGTCGAACTTGCCGAGCTTCTCCGCACTCAGACCGACAACGCTGACATCTGCGCCGATGCCGTATTTTGCAACAAGCGAAATGATGTATCCCATGATTCCGTCGCCCCATACGGCGATCTTCTTTTCTTTTTTGTTCCAAAGGTTTGCGCGTCTCATGGCGCAGCAGCCTACGGAAATAAGCTCGCTGAAAACAGCTTCCTGTCCTATCTCATCGGGGATTTTGACAAGATATTGAGGCGAAGTGTTTATCACTTCCTTGCTGAAACCGTCGAAGTTGCTTGAACGAAAACGCGATTCGGGACAGTAGTTGTCCAGAAGCTTTTCGTCGTCACGGACGCATTTGATACATTTTGTCTGATCGCAGTCGGCCTTCAGGCAGGGGAGCATAACAACGCGCTGACCGGGCTTAAACTCCCCGAAGTTGTCGCGGATAACAACCCCTGTCGCCTCGTGGATAAGGCTCATGGGAAACTTTCTTTTCAA
>JAFSTS010000167.1 GCA_017445685.1 Clostridia bacterium
AGTTATGCCGAGCCGGAAAGACTGCCTGAACAGGAGCAGAAAAATCTTTTGCGCAGCCTTATGAATATCAGAACGCCTGCGCCTGCCGACAAAAAATTTTTGGATGTTCAGGATGAATATCTGAAAAAGGCAATATCTGAAAAAGGAATAACACGCTTCTCCGATCTAAAGCCTGTAGAAGACGGAATATATCTTTGGCAGGGCGATATTACAACACTTGAATGTGACGCTATAGTCAATGCCGCCAATTCGCAGATGCTCGGATGTTTTCAGCCGCTTCACAACTGTATTGACAACTGCATACACACCTATGCAGGCATTCAGTTGAGAAATGAATGTGCGGAAATAATGAAAAGCCAGGGGCATGAGGAGCCGACAGGCTTGGCAAAAATCACAAAAGCTTACAACCTGCCAAGCAGGTTTGTCATCCACACAGTAGGCCCGATCGTTTCCGGCAGACTCAGCGAAAAGCACTGCGCTCTTCTTGAATCGAGCTATATTTCCTGTCTTAAAGCCGCAAAAGAAAACGGCTGCGCCAGCATAGCTTTTTGCTGCATTTCGACAGGTGTTTTCGGATTCCCTCAAAAAGAAGCGGCGCAAATTGCAATAAGAACAGTCAAAAAACACAGAGACAACATCGAGGTGGTATTCAATGTTTATAAATCCGAAGATTACGAAATCTACAAAAAGCTTCTCTGTCCAGATCGAAAGATTAAAGAAGCTGCTTGAAGAAAGCGAATGTATCGTCATCGGCGCAGGATCGGGTCTTTCTACGGCGGCAGGATACTTCTATGACGGCGAAAGACTTGAAAAATATTTTTCCGATTTTCAGGAAAAGTACGGCTTTGAAAATATGTATTTCGGCGGCTTTACGCGTTTTGAAAGCTCAGAGGAATTTTGGGCGTACTGGTCAAGATACATTTATATAAACAGATATATCGATCCTCCTAAAAACACATATAAAAATCTTTTCGAGCTTGTAAAAGACAAAGATTATTTCGTGCTGACTACAAATGTTGACCACTGTTTTCAAAAAGCCGGCTTTGACAAAGAAAGACTGTTTTACACACAGGGGGACTACGTACTTTTTCAATGAAGCAAACCGTGCTGCAAAAAGACTTATGACAACGAGCAGACGATCAGGAAGATGGTGCTCTCCCAGGGATATGAGATTTTACCTGACGGCTCACCGGCTTTGCCGGCAGGTGCAAAAGCCGGGATGAAAGTGCCCTCGGAGCTGATACCGCGCTGTCCCGTGTGCGGCAGACCGATGACGATGAATCTTCGCTCGGACGACAAATTTGTCGAGGATGAAGGCTGGTTTAAAGCTTCAAAGCGCTACTCAGACTTCATAAAAAGAAACGACTCAAAGAAGATTCTTTTCCTTGAACTCGGAGTCGGCTACAACACGCCCGTGATTATCAAAATACCTTTCTGGCAGATGACTGCCGAAAACGAAAACGCGCACTACGCCTGCATAAACTTCGGCGACGCCACTACTCTTGAAGAGATCGCCGGCAGGTCGGTTTGTATTGACGAGGATATTGACGCGGTAATACAAAATCTGAAAAAATGAACAGGAGCGTTTCATCGAAACTGATGAGACGCTCTTAATGTTTTATCGTTTTTTAACAGCTTCATATTCGCACACGCTCTTGCATCGTCCGCAGCGCAGACAGTGACTTTGCTCAATAACAAACGGAACACAAGAAGGATCAATACAGCTTTGCGGACAGTTTTCAAGGCATTTTCGGCAGCCGGTACAATTTTCGTTTATAAAGTATCCGCTGACCTCCCGATGAGCTCCGCCAAATGAAAAGCTATCTCTTTCGATTGGTTTTTTTGACAGGTCAAACCATTCGCCCGTACCCTCATAAATTTGAAAAACCGTCAGAACCTGCATGGATTCCTTCGTAGGATATATTTCACACATATACGGATTCTTTTTAAAAAGCTCAGGAATTTTTTCGTTTCCAAGCTCTCTGACCTTTCCTCTTACAGATACGGCGACGCTCGACAAGGTATCTTCCCCTTTGATCGCCGTTAATGCGATAAACCCGCGCTTTTTGAGCCTGTCGTAGAAATTCTTTCCCTTTGCAGTAAGAAAATACAATCCGTTTTCATCACTGTCCATCATATCTATCGCCGAGGTCACAGGCAATCCGTCATCATCGGTCGTGGCGACTATCGTGCGATGAATGACACTTGAAATGTAAAAAAGATAATCTTTTGGAGTCATTTTCAATATTCCTCGTTAAAGACATTTTCGTCTTTCTTCTGCTGCCATCTCAGCCAGTATCCTGCGATCATGGATGAAAGCATCGTTGTGAGTATAAGCACGGTAAAAAATTCGACGCTGATAATATTTGCCGAATAAGCGACAGTCGCAAGCACGATCCCGGGGCCTCCCCTTGCGTTCATGGTGACGGCAAAATTTATTTTTGTTTTACTGCTGAGCTTTGAAAAAATCAGCATAAACCATGTTCCGGCAAATTCCAGACCGAAGGCGATGACGAAGAACAGCAAAAATCTTGCAGGCGAAAAATCGTGGATCACATTAAGCTGTATTCCGACAAGCGCAAAATAAATCGGAACAAAGAACGAGAAGACGAATTTTTCAAGGTATTTCATTGCTTTTTTAGATTCTTCCTCGTTTGAGAACAGGGATTTTACGACATATCCCACGAGGAAAGCGGAGTACATAATATTAACTCCTGCTTTATAAAGCAGCGCGCATACAAGAAGAAGCGAAACAAAACTCAAGGTGTAAAAAACATTTGTCGCAACTGTTTTTTTGATCGCTTTCATATATTTTGCCACAAGCGTTATGACAACAAAAAGCCCTATCGTCACCGCAACTACGACGATCATTTCTCCCAGACGGATCTCCCCTGTCGCAGCAGTTCTTGTTGCAACATTCAAAAGTATCCACAGACACAGATCCTGAAAGGTCGATATCGTCAGGACTGTGTTTGAAAACCTCGTGTTCATAATGCCCATATCGAAGAAAATTTTTGATATGACGGGAATTGAAGTTATTGCAACTCCGATGGCAAAAACAAGCCTGAACGAAAACGAATTATTTATGCTGCCGATGAAATATTTTTCAAATATCTGAAAAAACGGAATACTTCCCGCCATCGGTAAAACAGTTGCGCCGACAAAAACAAGCGAGACTGTTTTTGCGTTGGACTTATCAACTTTTATGTCGGTATTGTATCCCGAAAGAAACATCAGAAAAATCAAACCGAGCTGATAAAATATGTTTAAAACCTTTCCTTCTTCGGCATATCCCTGAAAAATGCCGCTCATAAATTCGGGAAAGAAAAAGTAAAGAAAGCTG